>CAMCVV010000026.1 GCA_945881905.1 Paenibacillus alvei | reverse complement strand
GATGCAACACCATCTGATGAACAGAACCCATCAAAGCGAAGCAAACGAGCGATAGAAACAGTTGCTGACGCTGCTAGCTTAGGACATAGTATATATGAGTACAACAAGAAACCCACATTAACCAATGGTTTATTCATGGCATGGGATGCTGCAGCCACAGTAGTTCCTTTTGTTCCTGGGTCTTATGTAGCTAAAGTAGCCATTAAAAATGACAAAGTACAAGATGTTCTCGGAAAAATCAAAGAATATGTTGGAGAAGATGCAAAACTGAAAATAAATAAAAGCGGAGATCACGTATTATTGTCTAAAGATGAAATGAAAAGAGTTAGATTTGACATCAACAACCCTAGCCCACATGAAAATCCTCATACACATATTGAATGGAAAAAAAATAATGGGAAATGGGATACGATTCGCATATATCCTAAAGACGTTGAACCGAAATAGAAAGGAATTTTTTGATGAGGATATTTGCCCATAAACTCGATATTACAATGAGTGAAGTCAGTTTGTTATTAGAATTATCTGATGCAAAGGAATTGTATGCTTATTTGGGGGGAATTATTGAAGCAATGGAAGCTGGAGAAGAAAATATCCATGTTCATGTGAATGATAAATCTTATGCGCATGAAATTATGATTGCAACTTATTCCCAAGGAAAAAAAAGCTCATACAGTGAACGCATTCAAAAAGTGATAATTGAAGATAATTGAAACAGGAATATGTATCAAGAAGTATTTCACGCTCCTCATGTCCATGATCGAACTGTTCCTGGTGAGGTTAGACATCCAAGACCCGACGAAATACCACGAAAACCATAACTTTAGGAGGTAATGATGGGTTTTTTTAGTCCTCATCCGTTTCAACTTTGGAAACCGAATCGAATTCAACAGTGGTACGCCAATCAACTGGAGGTAAGACTGAATCCTTTGAACTGGCTTCAACAGTGGTACTCCGATCAACTATGCCATCAAGACGGTAATTCAGTGGATATTAAGATTTATAATATAGATAATCCAGGTTGGGGGTTGGATATTAAACTGAAAGGTACTGCCTTAGAAGCAGTACCTTTCAAAGAAATTAAAATAAACCGCAGTGAACATGAATGGTTATTTTGCAGAGTGCTTGAAGGGGTATTTGATTCAGCAGGCGACACATTCAAGTTGTTTGAAATTCTTCAAACGTATCAGAACTGGGTAACTTCAACAGGGTCAATCGTGAACGTAGATGATACGAGAAATAGATACCTATTACTTCAGTGGCTCCAAGAATGGTTTTGCTCTCAATGTGATGGGTCTTGGGAACACATGTTTCAAGGATCATGTGCTCCACTCAACTTGACTCAACTTCTAGAGGTCTTCCGCACATGGACCGAAGATGTGGCTTTACATCCTTAGTGATAACCTCTTCTTCACCTTATTGGAATTATCAAGATATATGCAATAGCTGTATACAAGTCCCGGGATTATCTTAGTTCAAAGCGAACTTCCTCTACAACCGATGGGTAGGTACTGGCATCGCTGGTGCAAAACATTGCAGGTTTTCCTCTGTTGCTTGCAGATTGAAATTACTTGCGAATTCTAACATTACTTTCGTGCATACTTCCCATATCAGTGTAGGATCAGCAACTAATCGCGCGTTGATTACCAATGTTACACGATCTGATGACCAATTGGGATTCGTTATGTGATCGATTTCAAATCCATGTTGATCGACTGCACTCATCTTGAGGCTGTTCCCGGTTTCTTGGAACCATAGCTTCACATGTGCAACGTCGATGCCGCTGTGTTTGAATTGTTGTGCAAGTGCGCTTGCAAGTGTTTGTGCAGCGGTTACTACGCTTTGCATGCGACCTTGCAACAAGTACCCCGCATTCAGCCAACCTAGCATGGCTTCTGCTCTTCCGTACGTGTCATAGTTAATGTCGAGCGAGGCGATGGATCGTTCTGAAGATTCACAGAGTTGATTGTACCAAGCTTCAATTCCATCACGCTGCCTAGCTGAGCTCATTATGATTGCTGCGGATTCATTCATTTCTCTGATGTACTTATGTGCAACTGAAATCTGCTCATGGAGATAGAGATCTGTTTTATTCAAGAGAATCACAGCGGCTTCTTCTATTTGCTTACCAAACAAATAATGTAACTCCGAACGATCTATAGCTTCTTCCTTCATGAAAGCAATGATTCTCGAAGGATCTGCAAGCACGCTAAGCGGGAACACCTCTATCCGTTCCCCGAATTCGCGCTTCAACGGTTTGATCACTGTTGCGTTTAGATCTGTGCAACTTCCTACAGCTTCCGCTAAGATATAATCCGGCATTACATAGGTGATGATGTGCGTAATGACTTCACTAAGCTCATCATATTTGCAACAGAAACATCCACGGGTGATCTGTGTTGTGTCCAAACCCGCCGAGATGGACAACCTCGTATCTACAAGTTCTTCACCTTGGTCATTGGTAATACAACACACAGAAGCACCTTGCGCTTGCAAGTAGGAAGCAACCGCTAACATGAACGTCGTCTTACCTGCTCCGAGAAATCCCCCGATTGGAATAAATGTCGTTGTCGGCATATTTAATTACTCCTTTCAGTTCATTCATTTCTTAGAGCGCTTTCAGTGCTTCATGTGCCTATAAAAATTTAACAAGATTGGGTACTGATGATTAACGTATCGCCTGCTTGAACCGTTATCGGTTTCTTAAACCGCAAGATCTGTTCGCTGATCTCATACGGTATTGAAACTTCTGCTAGAGTGATTCCTGTAATGATGCGTTGAGCTAATAAGTCTGAAGTGAATACGTTCAGTTGGATTTCTCCATAAAGTACTGAGAAAGTGATGTTGTTCGAATCCGCATAGACTTCTCCCCACCCCTTATTCAGTGACCAGAAACAACGGAACTGTTCACGATTGATTTTCGGATTGAATCCGATCTTCCCTTCTACCATGTCATATTCAAATCCACTGAGAGCAAGTAGCAACGAATATGAAGCCATCGAACGCGCATAGTTATTTCCACATTCGAATTCATTCCAAGGATTGCGATTTTCACCGTTGTATCGATCTCTAATCGCTTTAACCACAGAGAGTCCTTCATCAATCAGTCCCTCATATAACATGTGACAAGCTGCTTGATATTCGTAACCGTTCTGAGTTTCATCTTGGTAAGGAATTGGAATTCTCGGGCTGTTTCCTTTGGGCCATGTTGCAATAACTAATCCTTTGTCATCATTCACTGCATAGATGCGACACGTATTCGCATAGTTCCGAAACTCAGATACAAAATTATATTGAAACAAATGACGTAATGCGGATTTCACTTTGATCGGATCTAGAATATATCCCAGACCAGCAACATGAGCATACCACTGCCCGATCACTTGATCGATTTCGCAGCCTTCTCCCACTTGATATTTCATCTCACTGTCTTCGTCGTTCCAGTAGACGTCTTCTGCTCCAAATTTTTCGAGAAGTGCTTTATCTCGTGGATCGACTTTCTGATGAAAGTACTCCCCGTTGAATAGATGTGCATTGACCCAAGTTTTGCCTCGTTCGAATAATGTATTGTACTCTTCCGCTTTATCGATTTCGCCCAAATAACGAGCCATCTCTGAAGCAGCTTTGAGTGCCGTCAAATAATATCCACTCAACCAAGAATTCGGTCCAAACAGTTCCATATCTAAGGTGTGATGTTGTCTGCCTTCCATAACCCCATCTTGATCTGCATCCCACAAATCAGGATTAGTAGGTTCCCATGCAAATTCAAGTGCTTTTTTCACATTAGGCCACAATGAAGTGAGCCATGCTGTATCACCGGATATTTTCCACTCGCGGTAGACTTTAAATATACCTCCCATTTGGCCGTCTACTGCTGCTCGGTGCGTATTTTCTATAATTGTTCTCTCAGGTGGTAAATACAGTCGAAATGACATCATGCCATTTTGATGTTGCGCATATCTATAATCGATGTCTCTCATAGAACGCGCAAGTGCAGGGAACAAGAAAGCGGTTGTTTGTTCATAATTCCAGACATGCGTACATGAACCTTCACAACAACCTACATCTGAATGTAACCCTTCAAAACCATAGAGCGTACCGTCTGTTAATCTGACACAAGTCGGACTGATCAATACAGATATCGTACTAGATATTGCATCCAACACGACATCGGGCAATGTAGAACGTAGTAACGCATCTTTGAATCGTAAGGATTCATCTTGTAATCGATTCACATTTGTCCATACGTAATCCGCTACATCTGAAGCGTCCGTGAACAAAGTCGCATAGTAGTTTTTCCACGAAGGAAATACATGTGGTTGATTCTTGTCGATGTGTTCTCCTGGATTCCAATAGTTAACAAAATTAGGATAGTGCCAGGTAACGACAAACCGAAACGTAGCGCTTTCTCCTGGTGATATTGTTTGGTGGTTGGCTAATAAACACGCATCCAAACTCTGGAAAGCAGCAGCATATTCACTTCGTGGCTCTGCGTAACTTCGATCTTGAAATTTACCTGGTGTGATGAAATCTTTCCAGAACACAGTTAAATTATCAAACCATCCTCCACGGTACCAATTGCTTTGATAACTTATCTCTTCTCCATCTGTACTTAACACCAGATCACCATATTTAGCATCATTTGCACCTACAGTACTAGAATACATTCGCACCCCACTCCAATTCGGAGTTTGCGTGAATTGGTTGAATGCGCCTTGTACATGAGGATTCGTCATGTTACCCGCAATCGTGATATCTAAATCTTCTGTGGTCCGGTTCGTTACTTCATAAGTGAAAATAGCTGTAGGAATAGATGAATCTCTATCATTTAATGGAATGAAGGGACTGAACGCTTTAAGCTTAACTTCATAAGGTGAATGGGCATCTTCAAAAGCGATTTCTGCAAAAGGAAACTCGCCACGAAACTGGGTATCCTGAAAATGTGGCAGACCTGCCATCGTTTCTCTCGGAACTCCAAATCCGAACCCCATGTATTTAAAATCTTTTTGATCCACTCCGCTATATGGAGGGTGCAAATCACCTTGAAGAATTTTGGCATCTATGACTTGCCCATCTCTCTCAGCTCTTATCGCAAAAAATGAAAATCCGTTGAATGTATTTTTATTAGGACGATTGAATATTTCGAAATCAACTAGTCTTCCATTGCCTGCCAAACCTATACATCCAGCTCCAATCCCTCCAAGGGGAAAGGATATAGCATTTGTCTGGTTTCCTGATCTCCCAAACTCTTTGTCCATCTTGCGGACATGGGGCAATGTTGTCATATTTCTCTCTCCTCTACCTCAATAATTACATTTTCAAACCGTCGCTCGATATCCCTTCAATCAACCTCGTTCGATATCGATGGGATGAGTTACGGCAACTCCGCACTTCCTGAGTGTACAAAGATACGTTTGAACAACCACTTGAGAAGATCTGCAGTATGCCTCGACTAGAATGAAACTGAAGTTCTAACTGAGAAATTCAAAAAAAATTAATATTTAATTTCTCTTTTCTTTTGAATGTTAGGACCATCGATCGGATGTCCATCGTCAAAGTAATGCTGAGCGAGCGCTACTCGACGGGCATTGCCTAGATTAGCAAATGCTCCATGAATTAATACCTTATGATGGAAACTGACACTGCCTACTGGAATAACAATTGGAAATGCTAGTGATTCATCTAATTCTGTTTGCAATGTGTGAAAATCACTTCCTCCTTGAGCACGGGCATGATCGAATATTCCCCCTTTATGACTTCCCAGGAATACACTCATGGTGCCGTTTTCTTTTGTCAAAGGCTCTAAAGGGAACCACGCAGTTACCGCCGGCCCAGCCAACTTCCAGTAATAATCATCTTGATGCCACGGTGTTCCATTGGGATGTCCAGGCTCCTTCAAGAGCGCTTGCTGTTGAAACACTTGGGCTGAGGAGGTTTTCATCAATTGCGAGCATAGTGACTTTAATATGGGATGTTCGCTGAATTTAAGTAATACAGGATCCGGAATCGGCCATTGTAAAGGCATCACCTGTTGAATAAGTCGACCTGGATCATCTTCAGAACGATTAGAAGACATGCCTGCAATTATTCCTGTAGTGTCGTATCTCCCTTCTAGCAATCCTTCAATTCTATCTAGAACTTCATTAATCTCTTGTTTTGAGAACACCTCGTCCACAATTAAATGCCCATTAGCTTCATATTCCTCAAGTTGATTTGATGTTAATTGAATTTTCGTCATATTAATCCCTCTTTTCATTTGGTTGAAATTAATACAAGTATTACACAGTAAACCCGATAATTCGTTCATTATTCTTCACGTATAAATAAATATCTCGAGGAAAAGTCTGCTTATGTGTAACTATGGATAGGCCTTCTTCGAAAAGAAATCATTAAAAATTAAAATTATCAAAAATCTTATTTCGATCGGATTCATCTAATATTTCTTGAATAAGATTACCGTGAAACATATTTGCCGTGATCCCTATTGATGTGGATCCAGATGTGATATGCGCACCATAGGATTGCCCTTCATTATTGACATGGGCATGCTCATGAATAGAAAAGCTGCACCCGGAGATTAATACATGATCTGCTTGGTCAATAACGATTCCAGCAGCACGATTATTATAAGACAGAATCGCATTCACGATAATATTATTAGGTCTTTGCCCACTAAGCTCATCAGAAATCATGATTCCACCAACAGATTGGTTGCCACCAAAATCACAGCCACTCGTAATGGAAATATCTGTAGACCCCTTACCCACATGTAGACCAGGACCTCCATTACGAACAGCGGTTACTCCTATGATCTTAACACCAAGTGAGTATCCATAAGAATTACTAGTTATATAAATCCCTGTCTCGTTGAGAGCAGGAAGAGATGAATGCATATTATCGGAAAATTCACCGCCAATCACTTTGGTGTAGTGACAGTATTCAAGGACAAGTCCTCTACCGCATTGCTGAGGGTCACAACAATATATTTGTGCTGCATCAACTGCTCCTTCAGCTCCACCCATTAGATAAATCCCAATCTCACAGTTGTAAACTCCAACATTGTAGAGTGTTAAAGCATCTGAACAACCATCTGCAAATATCCCTGCTTTCCCATTTGCTGTTCCAGATCCGAATAAAGAAAGATTACTAATCGTTAACCCACGTATTCGCTCGTTTTCCATTCGTATTTCGATTAAATTCGTAGAAACTGTTGACTTGAGATAAGGAGGTCCACCATAGCACCCTGATTTTCTGCCTTCTCCACTCAAATGAATGCCATGTCTGTCTATAAGTATAGGATGATCCAATTCGTATTCACCTGCCATAATTCTGATCTCTCCACCTTGTTTAATGGGAATAGAACCAATAGCAGAATTAATTACCTTAGAAGCATTCAATCCACTAAAAGGTTTGAGCCCTTCTAGAGCTGGAATGGCATGTATGACTCCTGAATGATCTTTATGTACCCGATAACTGTAAGGCCCTTGATTGAATTGATTTTCTGTTAAAATCTCAAAATTAGACTTGCTCATCATCATTTTCCCCTTAAGTTTGGCCTGTTCGTTGTATTGCACAGACAGGAATGAAATAAAGCAGTTTGTAAGATTTCTACAAACTGCTTTGTAATACCTCGCAACTATGTTACTTATTCATTTGTGCGTGTGCTGCATTGAAGTCAGTGGTTAAAGTTTCCCCGCCTGATGAATTCCATAGTTTAACGAACTCATCGAACGAATCAAGAGGTTTTGCTCCTGTGATGATATCTCGATAAGCGGTCATTCTCAAAGTTTTTAATTCATCATTATATTTTGTGCTTGAATCTGTAAATATATGAGATGCTTCGTTAATATAACCATGTTCATTAAGTCCTGGTTGTTCGTTCATACGCCACATATATTCACTATTCACTTTTGAAATTATGCTAGGTAACCATATAGCGCTAAATGTGATTCCTCCGCCTTGAGCAGTAATCTGCATCCAATCACTAAAAGGCTCAATTGGAACAGGAATCTTCACATCTCCATCTGTTTTCCAATTCCAGTGTGTTCCTTCAGTTCCAAATCTCGATATCAAAAATCCATCTAATGTAGCGGATGAATAGTCTGTCATTTCAAGCAACTTTTGCATTTTAGCTGGATCACTTTCTACTTGCTTACCAAATGACAAGAATCTAGTGTGCAACTGCGGTTCCATTTTTACGCCTCTTAGACCATTTGAACCAATCGGTGGAGTACCATATACAATCGTGCCTTTGGGATTAATGTTTCTTAATTCTTTTACGTTATCTCCTTCACGATCCCCTTCGTATCTTCCTATCTTCCATTGCAAGTACGAATCATGTGCGGATGTACCAATTTTACCTTGGGTAAATGGAATAGATACATGCACAGGTCCCCCTGCACTTTCATCTTCAGCTACAAATTCAGGAGCTATTACTTTATCCTTATACCATTTGCGAAGTAATTCCAAAGCGCTCTTCATTTCTGGTTGGATACCACCAAAAACCAATTTACCATCTTTCAAATGCCACTGATCAGGTAAATATCCGTATGCGCCATATACTGCTTCCATCATAGAAGACGATAATCCAAATGTATCATTCTTTTTGTTTTGATCAGGATCCTCTTTAGCGAACTTATACACTGCTGTTTCCATTTCTGCTAAAGTTTCTGGAATTTTTGTTATTCCAACATTCTCTAACCAGTCACCTCTCCATGCGATAGCTCTTCTAGCTCCGCCTGATTCAGGGTTTCCATTCGGAAGACCATAGATCTTTCCATCTTTTTTGGCAAAATTCATAACGCCTTCATTAAAATCATCCATGTATAACTTGTACAAATTTGGAGCATGTTTCTGAATCATGTCCAATGGGATTTCAGCAAGAATATCTTGATCGATAAAACGATTGTAATCGGGAACGAACACTTCCATGCGATCTGGAATATCACCTGTAGCGATTCTTACCTTAAGAGCTTCTCCATCATCATTCCACAAGTCAACATCTACATTAAACTTTTCTTCCATATGTTTAACGATAACACCATCTTTATCTACAGGTGCAACTAACGGTACCCAAGATAATTTAATCGTTTCTTCAACCACTGGAGCTGGGGTTGCTGTACTCACAGTATCATCAGTCGATGGTGACGAACAAGCAACAACAAAAACAACAATAAATAACATCATAATCAAAGATTTTTTCATTAGATTATTACCTCCATATAGTATAATTTCGTATCAACCTTTCAAAGACCCTACAATAATTCCCTTAATAAAATACTTCTGAAGAAAAGGATACACACAAATAATAGGAAGCGTTGCAATCATAATTGTTGCAGCTTTTAACTTCTCTGGAGTTAAAGCGCTTGTAATAAATGTACTGTCCGTTAATTGACCGCTAATGACTATATTCCTCATGACCAATTGAAGCACTTGTTTTTCAGCTGTCCGAATATATATCATAGAATCGAACCACGCATTCCAATGGTACACCATCTCCCAAAGAACAATCGTTGCAATAATCGGTTTGGAAATAGGGATGATGACTTGAAATAGTGTCCTCCAATCTCCAGCGCCATCAATCTTTGCTGATTCCTCCAAATCTATTGGAATAGACATGAAATAATTTCGCATGATTAACATCGAGAAGGTAGGTATAATCGTAGGTACAATCAATGACCAAATCGAATCAATTAATCCGAGATTTTTAATTAAGATATAACTCGGAATTAATCCTCCATTAAAAAACATTGTAAATACCATAAGCATAGTAAGCAGTGTTCGAAATGGTAGTTTCCTCTTCGAGAGCGCGTATGCGGTAAGCGTACAAGCCAGAAAAGTAGCAGATGTTCCTAACACAACTCTTAGAATGGAATTGTAGAATCCTGTCTTAATGAATTTGAATCCCAATATCGTTTGATAACTATCAAAGGAAAATCCTTTAGGAACCAAAGTCATATTGGAAATTACCGTTCCATCCATACTAATGGAAATGTTAAATAAATAGAGAAAAGGATAAATCATGATTAATGAAAAGAAAAACATAAATATTAAATTTAAGGAGGTGAACGTATCAATTCGACCTTTTAATCGCAAAGTTGTGCACCTACCTTACCATAACGAGTAATCGCTAATTTTTTTGACAATTTTATTGGTTACAATAATTAATGCAAATCCGATAACATTTTTGAACAAACCAACTGCTGTAGCGTAAGAGAATTCCATTCCGACCAAACCTTTTCGATATACATAGGTGCCGATCACATCCCCAGACTCGTATACCGCAGGACTGTACATGTTGAATATTTGGTCAAAATCATCATTGATAATACCACCCACTGCAAAGATAAACATGATCGTAATCACGGGCGTCATAGAAGGGATTGTAATATATACCATTTTGTGAAATCGATTCGCACCATCTATTTCCGCTGCTTCATACAAAGCTGTGTCGATACTCGAAAGTGCAGCAAAATAAATAATAGATCCCCAACCAAGTCCTTTCCAAATAGCCGTCCATGCAAGTGTGCTTCTAAACCAACTGTTATCACCCAAAAAATAAATGGAATCGATCCCCAAAAATTCAAGAATGATATTAACCGGGCCCGAAGTAGGAGAAAGCAATTGCATGAATACTCCGCCCAACACAACCCAAGAGATGAAATGTGGCAAATAACTAACCGTCTGAACGAACTTCTTGAAATTAGTATGTAGAACTTCATTCAAAAGTAAAGCAAACAGGATCGGTGCAGGAAACCCAAATATCAATTTATAAAAACTAATTAATAATGTATTCGTTAATATCTGCGTGAAGCTTGCAGCCGAAAAAAAATCAAGGAAATGTTTGAACCCTACCCAAGGACTATCCATAATTCCAAGGTTAAATCTAAAATCTTTAAAAGCGATTTGTGCTCCAAACATGGGATAATAATGTACGACACCGTAATAAATAATTGCGGGTATAAGCATTAGATAAAATGTACGGAATTTCAAAACATTACTTATCGATAGATTGTTAAACATGATAAGAACCCTTTCTATAAGTAAATTTCATATCCCCTTTCTGTATGCTTTAATTTGAAAGCACTTTCATTTTTTGCTAGATAGCTAGACATACATTCCCCTTTATACCTGCGTGAAGTCTACCCTGTTCATTGTAGGGAATTTCTCTATCACCTCTTCACTTTTAAAATCAAAATTATTATACCACAGTAAATTCAAAATATCGGTAATATTTCTTCGCGTATAAAAGTGTACTTCGAACAAATGAATGTTCATATGAAGCAATCCTCACCTGGATTGTTTGTGCATACCCATATTCTATGGTTATCGAATTGTGACAGATCCTTTGCGGGCTGGTGTCACCCCATATATCAAACTATCTCTTCGATTCAAAATGTGTGATTAAGGCGCACCTAGGCATCTGCGTATTATTTGCGTTTGTGCCATGAATTGTTTTGTGATGATGAAAAGAAGCATCACCTGGTAAGAGTACATGGGATATTGCTCGTGATTCATTCAAATGTGGAATACCCAAAGCGTCATTAATTCCTTTACTGCTGCCTAGTGACGTATGTTCCATTATTTCTTCACGATGAGAACCAGGTATAAATTTCATGCCTCCATTTTCTAAGAAAGCCGGCGTAAGAGCTAACCAACAGGTTACAGCTGATTGTTCATTGTTTTGCCAATAGGCTGCATCTTGATGCCATGCTGTTTCAGCAGGATTATACGCAGGTTTGTATATAATTTGATCGTATTTATACTCAACATCTTCTCCGGCTAATTCTTTGGCAATATTTAACGCTTTTTTCAGATACGAATGCTGTTGCCATTTCTCATATTGTTGAGATGGATTTGCAATCTGAACCGCTTTCTCGTTGTGTTCATCTACTTTTGCGTTTAAACCATTAAACCCTTTCATTGGGATTTGACCTGTCACCATTTTATTATAGTCCTCTAATAATGATGCAACTTCTTCTTCGTCAATCATACCTTTGACGACAACATATCCATGTTCTTCAAAAAACCGTTGGTCTACCTTCATGTTTGTACTCACTCTCCTTATATAGGTTATATCCTGAGGTAATTATCATGGGATACCGATGAATCATGTGCGACTACGGATAGTACTTTATGGAAACGAGATCATCAATATTTTGATTTTTTCTGTAAGATGAAGGGGTACGTCCCGTATAGCGATTGAACATTTTGGAGAAATATTGTGTGGACGTATAGCCAGCATCGAATGAAATTTCAGTTATCGATTTATCTGATGATTTCAACTCTTTACATGCTTTTTCTAAACGAAGCCTAAGTATGTATTCATTTGGAGCTTGCCCTATTTCTTTTTTAAACGTGTTATATAGAAATGTCGTGCTTTTGTGAATATGATCCGCAACATGTTTAATTTCTATATTATCCGTGAAGTGTTCATTCATGTATTCTACCGCTATTTGAATTTCACGTGATAGCTGTAACTCTTCATTATCTTTAAAGGACAGAGCGCATTGTAAAATGATTTGAGATAATAATCCTCGAAGCTGCGATTCGACCATATAGTGAGAAGACTTAGCAACATATAGAAACAGTGTTTTTCTGTATTCGTTCAATAGATAGAATAAAAAATCGTTTGCTTTAATCATTTTATTTCCTGCACTAGAGAAGATTGTATGTATATCCTCCATATCACTAGCACTAAAAGGTGTGTTGGATAAAGCATCATTAATCAATGGTTCGAAAACAATATACACCATTTCACATGGATGTGTTACATCATCCATTCCCCTATGCGCCACATGAGGGGAAACTAAAGATACATGCCCTGAAGACAAGTGCTGTTTCGAATCATCTTCTATCTCCCAAATCACACTGCTTTTTAAAGCAAAGGTCAACTCAAAACCATTATGTCTGTGCCAACCGAGATAATCTGCTTTAATTAAAGAATTGTAGCCCGTCATACTAATCAAAGGCATCTTTAGTTGATCACCAAATACCATTAAATGTAGATTCTCTTGCATATCATCCATCCCTTACAAATGGGGTACCGATTAAATCTGGAGATTGTATTTTGTGAGACTGAGCGGTCTTTAAAGTCTATGATACTGCTCATTTCAATTGTCCTGTTATACCCAATTCTATCTTGAAATCATTGATCTTCCTTATTCCTACAATGGGTTATTCCTAAGTTCCACGTGCGTGATAGATTAGTTTTAATGAACACTATTTCTCAAGAAATTCAGCATGTTCATTGCGTATCTTGTCGTATTCATCATCGCCTTTCGTACATTATTCACAACATTTTGATTCAACTCAAGATTATGTATTATTGATCTATAGTTCACGTGAACGGAGTAAGTATAGAACAATATTTTATATTTGTAAATGCTCACATACGATTTTTTTGAAAAATTTTATAAGGTATCTCTTTCGATGATGGCATGTTCTAGGCATGTGAAAGTATCCACTTCATTATTTTTCATTTTTTCCAACAGTTGGTCGATAACACTATAACCAATTTGATCAACATGATAGTCCACAGTAGTCATCCCAGGTGTAATGAATTTAAGAATATCGATATTATCAAAACCCATCAAACCAATATCCTTGGGAACCCTTATCCCTTGTCCATTCAAATGATTTAAAATATTGATGGCATATACGTCACTTGAACACAATATTGCAGTCTTTTTACTATTATTACGTAGCAATAGATCTAATTCATACAGATAGTTCTTATGGTTAATGACTGTACAAGTGATGAACTCATAGTTTCTACAGGTTTCGATTAAAGCCATATAACGTTTCTCAGGTCCATATAAATTCGTGTGCCCTATGTTGGTAAGCGGTGGACTGACATATATAATTTCTGTATACCCTTTTGAAATGATATGAATAACAGCATCTTGAATCGCTTGGTAATCATTTATCCATACAAATGGAAACTCGTCTGATACTTTATTTCCAAAAGTTACAATCGGTGTTTTGAGATTCCTCAAAAAAACTTCGAATTCAGGGCCTTTATTAACCGACAACAGTGCGATTCCGTCAACTTTTCGATCGACAAGATTTAATAAATATTCTTTCTCAAGTTCAGCATCTTTGTTAGATAGTGTCAAATACACGAAATATCCTTGTTCCCTTGCTCGTTGTTCGATTGCGTTCACAACTTGAGCGAGAATTCTATTGTTGATATCAAAAAGAATGACCCCAATACTTAAAGTCATACCTTTGACAAGACTTTGAGCCAAAAAGTTTGGTCGATATCCTAATTCTTCAGCTACTTTGATAATTTTGGCTCTTGTCCCTTGATTAATGCCCGGCCTATCGTTCAATGCACGGTCAACAGTTCCTCTTGAAACACCACAAATCTTTGCGATTTCAATACTTCTCAGTTTCATTTCATACCTCTCTGACATTTGTTCACTTATGTAATCTATATCATAATTACAAATCATAGCAATTATTACATTGTCTAATTATACCAAGAAAATAGTCGATTTCAAGGTAATTGTCGTTCATGTGAACGAAATATATCCTTAAGCTCCTCAATTCAATCCGAAGCTGCTATCAAACTTGCATATACCCCACTTCAATGCGCTTTCTATTGCATATCGCTGCCTTCAGGAAAAGCAAAAAAACACTTATGAATATACCACTTCATAAGGGAATAGGTTAGCACGATGAATAGATATCACCTGTCATTTCATACTTGACGAACCCGTTATATTATAGGTAAGCTGAGTTTATATATGTTCCACACTGTTATACATCATCATACATATTGAAAGAGGGATTCCTTCTATGTCTGCATTCAAGCTGTCCAATCGTCCTTTTGGCAACACTGGTCTATTTATTTCTCCGCTATGTGTAGGTGGGGCACCATTTGGTGATATGCCGGATACCTTCACTTACAGCGTATCCGTTGATCAAGCACTTGCAACGATACGAGCTGCTTTCACTAGCTCAATCAACTTCCTCGACACAGCTGCATCATATGGTGAAGGGGAGAGCGAGCGACGTATTGGTATGGTCATCAAAGAAAGTGGCGGCCTCCCTTCGGGATTCGTGCTCGCCACCAAAGCTGATCGCAATCTGCAAACCGGCGACTTCAGCGGTGAACAAATCAAACGATCTGTCGAAGAAAGTCTTCGTCATCTAGGGCTAGAACGTCTGCAATATGTGTATATTCATGATCCCGAACATACCACCTTTGACCATATCATGGGACCAGGCGGAGCCCTTGAAGTACTGAAAAACTTCAAAGATCAAGGGATCATCGATCATATTGGGATATCGGGTGGACCCGTAGATATGCTCATTCGCTATGTAGAAACAGGTGAATTCAGTGCTGTTGAGACTCATAACCGCTACACCCTAATCAATCGTTCAGCTGAACCGTTACTTGATGTCGCTAGTCGATTAGGAGTTGCTGTAGTCAACGCTGCGCCTTATGGTGGTGGCATGTTAGTCAAAGGTCCAGACACTTCCGTCCGCTATGCGTATACAGATGCACCCCTTCCATTGATCGAACGCGCGCGAAAGTTAGCTGCAGTATGCCAGGAATATGGCGTACCGCTAGCTGCTGCTGCGCTTCAATTCTCGATGCGTGATCCACGTATAGTTAGCACTGTCGTTGGCGTCTCCAAGCCAGAGCGTATCGCGCAGACGTTGGAACTCGCTAGCTTTCCCATTCCCACCGAGATCTGGCCTGCACTTGAAGCCATCGGCTATGATATGGATGATCCTGAAGCGAATCGATTCACGACATCGTTGAAGTAGGCAACCCGATATAACATCATGGAACTACATATTGATTGTTAAGCAATCGGATTGGCATCAAGGGGATAATCATTAGAATTTTGCGTGGCATGGATTCGTTTCCATGCCAACGATAGATTCAAGGAGATGCTAGTCTGATCTACTTTAACTTCATTAGTTGAGTGATGATCTCGATAGGGACTATGGAACTAGTCATCATCTGAGCAATCGATCCGAAATTCATGATCATGTGGGTTTCGGATTTCTTATCGCATAACATGTGCGTAGCTAGAATACCAATGTGGCCTGTGATCCGAGGGAGCCCTTTCAAGAGAAAGAACAACTCTTCAAAGTGTTATCTATCATCCCTAACCCATCGTAGATAACTGATCTAAATTGATGCGAACACGTTTCCATGTTTCTTAATGTATCTTGACGAACTAGTTGGCTTTTGTGAAGAGTATTTTGAAATTTCAACAGATCTGTAGTGGTGGAAATAATGCCTCCTCCAGCCATTCACAATTCAGCATTGCGAACGATAAGTGGGAACTCGTGATTTATTGTGAACAATAATTTGAGTGCTCCATTTACCTGGAAATTTTTTAGCTTGTTTCCCTATGTACGTGTCCCAGCGCGCTATGATGCTAGATATCGTTGTGCCCTTGAATAGTCCCATGTTCGATCCTCCACTAGGTGTTATATCAGTGGCTTGCCCATCCATGTCAAGATGATCGTATAGACCAATAGCGCAACATATGCAAGGAAACCCAGCCCTTGCCACGCATAAGCACTTCGTCGATTACGTAGTATCCACCCTAATATCAGGAATATCTGTAACGCATGCAAACCGATAAAATGGGGTGCGCGCCAATCCCCTAGCTCCAAGCTCCAATTCAAGAATGGCAACCCTGCACTCCCGTCCGCTCCACCTACCGAATGACCCTTTTGAGAAGACATATATCCACCGATTACTGAACCGAACACCGTAATCCAGATCGCCATTTGCACAGCTTGATGATACGAGCGAGTCCACTCGGTAGGACGATGACGAAGCAGCCCCAAGCCTAAGCGGATTAACAAGAAAGAGGCAAAAGCAATAAACACCCCCATAATGCTATAAACAACGATACCGAATACATCTTCATAATTATAGTGCGATAAAGTGCCTCTTGCGGCTTGAAAAGAAATTAATCCCATTTCTACAAACAACGCAACTACAGTACCCTTTGAAATCCAGTTGCGTAATGTAGAAGAATGAAGATAAGGAACCAAATAGGCAAGTGTAAAGACATACACCATGATAGAAATTGCGAATTTCAGTGGTTTCGTCCATAACGGAATCCCTAACACGAGTCGCTCATCGATAAACAACAAAATCAGAAATAAGATACTAAGGCCTAAATGGATAACACCTGTCCAATAAAGTCCTCGATCTAACCTAGATTCAGTTATATTCAACATTACATTCATCCTTTCAAATGTTTACAAATTCATAGCTTGTAAAAGTTTGCTTATTCATTAGACCATGCTAATATGAAATTATGGCTTTACTAGCATTAACACAATAACTATAATTGGAAGAATTGTTGATAATGAACCGAAGACATTCCAAATCTTCGAAGATTTCTTGTATTCATTCGTCAGTTTCCCTTGATCCAACGAGTTCTTGGCATGTTTGATCATTTGATTCTGGGTTGGAAGCAAAATGAGTAGCCAGATTAATCCTGACAAACAGAAGAGGAAGTATGAGATACCAAGCCAAGACAAGCTGAATAATTCATAACCACTATTAGCAACCATCATATGCCCAGTCGTTAGTAAAAGCACGATACCAGGCAAAGTAAATACATAATCGGCTATCAAGACATTCGTAGCTGTTCTCCATATTTGGTGTAAGTCTCCGCCTGCATCAGCTCTTAATTTCCAGAATGCCGCTGTAATGATGTTGCCCAAGAAGAAAATTCCACCCATTACATGCAATACAAGCAATAATTTCATTAGTCATTCCTCCTTTAATCGTATGTATTAGGTGTTGTTATGATTATCTTTGATAAAGTGCCAAGGTAACAATTCGGGGATGTCTAAAACTTCGGAAAGAGAAATGATGAGTCCAGTTGCCAAAAACATGCTTGCCTGATATGAATGATTTACTACTCCAGCTTGTTCAAAGCGTTCACTCACGGTTTGGTAAATCATCTGGAAATGTCCCCTCACATGATCTCGAATAGCCACTTCCGGTGTTGTAAACGCCTGCATACTTAACAACACTTCATCTCGATCTGATGTAAGAAGATCATTGAAGGAGCGACCCATCGCATCCGCCAATTGCTCTGGCGGTGCCTTAACGTTCGCAAATGTACGATTGATAAGGTTTACAGCACGATCTAGGACAGCAAGAAACAGTTCTTCCTTCGTCTGAAAAAAATGAAAGATATACGGCTGAGTTACCCCCACCACCCTAGCCACATCTGCCGTTGTGGTTTTATAATAGCCTTGTGTGGCGAACAGTTGAATAGCTGCATCTATGATTTGTTTTTTCTTTTTTTGAAATTTCTCAGAAATTGGCATTACATTTGTATTCATGTCGGATTACACCTCCTTCATATTATTTATTTATCAATCAATTAATAATATGAGCAATTCTTCCTTTTGTCAAAACTTTTTTCGACTAAACAAAACCTTCTATTTTTTATGTACGTGTGATTCAATACTTATCTTTCTTTTCTTGCGCATACATTGATCTTCAGCATGGTTTCGGTTGTATGCATAACACGAATGATGAAGATAACGTGGATTTGACTTGCGTGTATTTCTTGGAATTGAATTAAGCTGTGTTGCTTTTTCCTAAATATGGTTTATATCAAATAACCCCTAGTCCATATAGACCTGGGGCTTGTTCAGTTCACTATCTTCTTCAAATGCATACCTATCCGACGAGCTTCCACAATTCAAGACTCACGATCTTCGCTGAACCCCCTAAAGCAAACAAGCTGATCGCTTGACTCGTTGATTGTGCGAAGTCATAACCTGACATCACGGTTTCGCCATCATTGACATAGAGCTCAACTACAGAGCGATCGACGAATATATGCAAGCGATGCGTCTTTGGTTCATCCGCTTCTAAGGTGTGATGACGTAAGCCTCTTTCACCTATTCCTGATTGAGAACGATCAAATACCACTTTATGCTCGGCTACTTCATAGCGAATCACTGTCTTGTCCTTCTCGTGATGAACAAATAGATAAGCCCATAGCCTCTGCTGTTGTGGCCGACACATCATATTCGATGATGATTTCATAACCATCTCCCGCAAGTTGTTCCATAATCTGTAGTTCATCCGCTTCGATCGTCAGATCACGAAACAGCGTAGGTTTCTTGCGCAATCGCTTCATTTCAGTTACTGGTCTGATCTTGATCTTTCCTTGATCGTCGAGTGTAATTTCACGAGGTATCGTCCTCACACCTGCCCACTGCTTATTCACGGATAGTCCATCCATCGGCATCCAACCCATTAAGATACGTCTGCCTTGATCATCGCACGTCGTCTGAGGTGCATAGAAATCAAAGCCATGATCGAGTTTGCGGAATACGCTCATTTCGAACTTTCCTTGCGCATAATTCAAGTTACCGAGATAGTAACCTGAAGTACGAGGTTCGCCAATCTGCGAAGCACCTTCTGGACAGAACATAAGTACCTCTGTCTGCGCGATATGAAAGAAATCCGGACACGCATACATATACCCCATGGTTCCATCGCTTTCTGTGACAATGCTTACATAGTGCCAATTCACGAGATTTGTCGATGAATAGAGAAGCACTTTCCCACGACCTTCTAACATGCCACCTAACACCATGTACCATGCGTCTTGATGTTTCCACACTTTCGGATCACGGAAATGATTATTCTGTGCAATGTGTAGTGGCGGAGCGGTGATCACCGGATTGTGCTCATATTTGTAGAATGTCACTCCATCATCAGATATCGCTAGACATTGCTATTACAACAAGTCATTTGGGCTACCCCCAGCTGACGTACATACATTGGCCGTATAGAATACATACAATCTACCTTCATGCTCAATCGCGCTTCCCGAGAATATCCCGTCGCAATCGTAAGCTTCACTAGGTGCTAGCGCAATCGGTAAATGCACCCAATGCACAAGATCGGTGGACTTCATATGTCCCCAGTGCATATTGCCCCAATTCACACCGTAAGGATTATACTGATAAAATAAGTGATATTCGCCTCGAAAGAAAATCATTCCATTCGGATCATTGATCCAATTCAATCCAGGTGTAGCGTGATAGATCGGGAGATGCGAGTCTACCTCGAAATTCTCTTTGGCTTGTTGTATAGAAGCCTCTATTCTTGCAATTGCTTGTTGATGAGAATAAATGACCAATTCGTCACCTCTGTTGTATCTTCATGAAGAACTTATTTTTCTGTGAATTACAGCAAAGAACTCTCACAATCAGAGCTCTTTGCTGTAGTTGGAAACGATGTTACCTATTCAATCATATTGAATATTAGTAAAATATGTAAGTGTGAAAGCGCTATAAAAATAGCTTGGTTGAATATTAGGCATATGTCAAATATAAAGATATTTTAAATTTATTTTAAATTATTTATATTTATTAACAGTATTGTATTTTACTGCGTTGTTTCATTTCAACCGAAAAAAGGTTCATCACTGTTTTTACGATGATGTCCCACTGATGATGATTCTATCCCTATCAGGATGATCATAAAATAAAGGGCTAATTGCTTGTCTAGATTATGTACTTGACTCAAGTCCTTGCGTTTAACCAGTTCAATATATCGGCAGTCACTTCATCACGGTTGAGTTCATTCAACAATTCGTGTCGCGATTCTGGATATATCTTACATGTTACGTGCTTACATCCTAAATGTTCGTACATGGCTTTTAATTGCTCGACACCTTTACCCATCTGACTGACAGGATCACATGCACCTGAGATCATCAAGATCGGGAGATGCTTTGGAATCAGTGCCATATGCTTCGGCTTGTGAATATCAAGTAGATGACCAAAAAAATCTCGAAAAAACAGCGCACTGAATATTTTACCTGTACATGGATTAGCGATATAGGCATCCACTTCAGCTTCATCTCGACTTAACCAATCGAATGCAGTGCGATTCGGGCGAAACGAACCGTTAAACTTGCCGAAACTAAGCTGATCGAGCAAAGTGCTTCGATAGCTATGTCCGCGGAACCAGCTTTGGATCGTAGCGATCACTTGGCCTACGCGCAAAAGCATACCTTGTTTCCCATTCGTGCCAGATAATATAACGCCTTTGACTTTATATGCGTGTTGATACATCATTTTCTGAACAAGAAATGAACCCATACTGTGTCCGAGGATATATATCGGTAGTTGGGGATGGTTCTCATGAATATGCTTGGTCAACTGTATCAGATCATGGTATATTTTGGCGAATCCATCGTTCCCCACAATTCCTACCTTGTCAGGATGTCCTGCTGTTCGACCATGACCTCGATGATCGTTGGCGAACACGATATAACCTGCTTCTGTCAATACTTGAGCAAACCGCTTGTACCTGTGAGCTGTTTCACCCATACCATGTGCAATCTGTACGACACCTTTTTCTTGCGTACCTTCTGCTGGTCGAAATACATACACGAATATTTCCACACCATCAGGGTCTCTCCATGTAAAATCTTGCTTTCGCAACGAAACATCTCCTTATATTGAAAGATCTCTTCTGAAACGAAGCCTAGACAAAAAGTGTTGAAAAAAACACAAAAAAATCATGTTCCGCACAGATTCACCAAGAAAATGTAACACACATGACAATAGACTTACGTGAGCTCATAACTTATTTACATCGTAACGCAATGCCTGTCACTCTGCAAGACATATTTCAACAAAAAGTGACAAAATTTCTATGCATCACTCTACATACCGCTTCATCTATCACTCTACATACCGCTTCATCTACCACTCTACATAGCGCTCTACAGATCACACTTCTCTTAAGAAGAGACACCTAAGTTCAATATCACCGTATAGCGTTTCCCATCATGAGCAATCACTTGTGCTACTTCTACATAAGGAGTTTCATACTGATGCTCAGCTTCATGGACCAAGTCCTCCAACGCTTCACTGAGTGAATCATACTCTTCTACATTCATCTCTGCAAAATACTGTTTCATCATTGCTTTTCCTTTCGACGAATTCAATTAACGTACACGTACACCTCTATGTATTTTACATAGAGGTGTACGGATGACTGATGACTTATTGGCGTTGTCCTATATGGGATGAACTGCTTGTTGTATATCCCGTAGAAAGCTGGTTAGCAAATGGGATCTGGGATTGTTGTTGAACACTAGGCTGTGAAGAACTTGAGATATGGGATTGTTGAAAACTCGGTTGTATAGAATTTGGAATCTGGGATTGCTGTTGATACGTTGGCTGTGCTACAAACGATTGCAGTGATTGTTCCAAGGTGGATACGATTTGCGCACATTGTTGCATTTTTTGAATCGCCATGTGATGCGTTTGGAGCACTTGTTGAATGAATTGATTCGTATCTCGCTCACGCATGATGACTTCTTCTAACTGTTGGATGTTCTGCTGTTCTTGTTGTGCCATGTGTTGGTACAGACTTGATGATTGTTGCGTTTGCTGAATCAATTGAGAAATCAATTGTTGGCATTCGCGGATCTGTTGCTGCGCTTGATAATTCACCATATCGATATAGCCTCCTCAGGTTCCTAGTTGTGACAGGATTATTATGCCTAAGAAGTAAATAACCTATACATGGCGCGTCACAATACGCACTATCGGAAGTCTTTCAACGATCGTGTAGGTAACTTCCATTTGAAATAATACGATACCATTCTCATGACAACCACAAATGAAAATAACATGATGGTATGCCATGTGTGTTGAATAAGTCCAAGTCCAACACAGACTCCCGCAACGATACCCCACACTGCATACACTTCATCACGCAATACGAGAGGCTTTCGACCTGCAAGCACATCACGAATCACGCCACCACCAATTCCTGTCAACATCGCGGCTACAATGATAGCCGTTAGGGGATGACCCATATCACGAGCATACATCGCACCTTGGATTGAGAAAGCAGCTAAACCCATTGCATCAAACACAACTTCCGTACTTCGCCATATTTTGATCCACTTGATCGGTAACAAGAATAACAAAGTCATCGCTACTAGCGCCAACTGGAAATACAGACTCTGTTCCCAAAGCAAAGTGACCGGCTTACCAATCAGGATATTGCGAATCACACCACCTGCAAATGCTGTGCACAATCCCAACACATAGACACCTAGAATGTCATATTCTTCTTCCATCGCAACGAGTGCACCACTTAATGCAAAAGCGATAATGCCCATGATACTTAACAATTCCCAGTTCAATGGATGAGACAACTCCTTTATGTGCAAGTACGATTGTGAACCCAACAGCTGACTTTGTCCAACAGCTGACTATGTGCAACGGCAACCTAAGTCCAACTGCAGACTTTGTCCACATCGCATTCAGATTTCCACATATTATAGAGATGAATAAGCCAGAAAGGAGAAGTATTTGTTATGCCTGAACAACGATTAACCGCTCATCACACCGTAACAGGTCAAACCAAAATTGCAGTAAGAAATTTAGCATTACGCTATCATCACAAAGTCGTAGTCACTCGAACGTATGCTGGAACATACACAGGCTATCTAATTAGTAATCATCCTACGATGTTGCGATTACGCATATATAGCAACCAGAAGAATCGATTTATCGTGATTCGCATTCCATTTTCAATTTTATTCGCGATCTACGTATTGAAATAACCTTCGCTGATGCACATCAATCCTTGCTGTTTTACTCACTTATGTAAATGAATACTCGCTCCCAAGCAGCTCCAATTGTTCGAGACAACGCATGGCCCATTCTCTGTGATCAGGTGTCTCTTGCAGTAGTTGCATCCGTTGCATTTCATGTCTCCATGAATCCTGTAAAGATGACGCATAGGGTAGGATCTCACCCTCATAAGAAGAAACGTGTTCAATCGGCATTAAAGCAATTTCTTGATGAGAAAGAGCCTTCCGCTGATGAAAGAAAGGCACATGAGGATTCATCGGATGATGGAGATCACCTTGTGTAGGATGCTTACTTACGGCTAGGACACGAACAGCAACTTTACGAGAGTTTGCCGTTTCTGCAATTTCACCGATATACTCACCTGTTTTGTACTGTGCAATGACGAAATCTCCGATATGAAACGATACGTGGCTCATCTTATTTCCTCCCAACATTCTGTAACAGATAGTGCCATAGATCGACGATCGAGTTGATACGATAAAGCACGGAAAGAAGATTCCCCTCTTGCGCAATCAATATGCACGGAACGCTTTGAATGTGCCATTGTTTCGTTAATAGAGGCATGAAGTTGATGTTACTTTTTACAATCGCTAGATCATTTGAGTGTACAATGATATTTAACATGTTCTCTGTTAATTTACAAGTACCACAAAAAGGTGTATATACAAATAAAGCAAGTGGTTCCTGGGAATTCGCCAAATGATGAATGATCTGATCTTGTGAGCATTCTTGTAACATCCGACCACCTCCAGATAGACTATTTCATAAATCCTAAAATGTGATAAAATATATGAAACAAGGGAGGTGAATGTGATGTCAGACGAAACTCAATCACATGAAGAAGGAAACATCAAGAAAGTTAGTTTAGCTGAAGCAATCAAAAACAAACTTGCTCAGAAGAAAGCGGAACAATCTGCACTGAACAAGAATGCACAATCTGCTCAGCAAAAAGGACTCGCTGTGAAAAGTCAACAAACCAAAAAAGCGAATAATCAACGACGTCGTACAGGCGGAAGTTAACATGAAATTCAGCTAGCGCACCGTTATTTTTTATTATAGTGTACCTCACGTTGTTTATTCGCATCTTCACTTTCGAGATATTCTTCATACGTCGTCATTTTATCAATTACCCCATATGGGGTAATTTCCATGATACGATTGGCGACTGTTTGAATGAATTGATGGTCATGTGTAACGAAGAGAATGGTTCCATCGAAATCTCTAAGACTATTGTTGAGCGCAGTGATCGATTCCAAATCAAGATGATTCGTCGGTTCGTCAAATATCAAGACATTAGATCCACTCAGCATCATTTTTGAAAGCATGCAGCGGACTTTTTCTCCTCCGGATAAGACATTCGCTTTCTTCAAAGCTTCTTCTCCTGAGAATAGCATACGTCCTAAAAACCCGCGAATGAATGTTTCATCTTGATCTTTGGAATATTGACGAAGCCAATCAATCAAGTTAATTTCCATGTCAAAATACGAAGTGCTGTCTTTTGGGAAATACGCTTGTGACGTCGTGATTCCCCAAGTGAAAGCTCCTTCGTCAGGTTCTAGCTCATTCATGAGTATTTTGAACAATGCTGTTTTTGCTAACCCATGAGAACCTACGAAAGCAATCTTGTCACCTTTATTAATCACAAATGAAATCTGATTGAGCAGCGTTTCATCATCACTGTTTTTGCTGAGTTTCTCGACAGACAACAATTGCTTGCCTGCTTCACGCTCCGATTTGAAATGAACGAACGGGTATTTCCGAGAGGATGGCTTAATATCTTCAAGCGTTAACTTCTCTAATTGTTTTTTTCGTGATGTGGCTTGCTTAGACTTCGATGCATTTGCACTGAATCGAGCGATGAACGCTTCGAGTTCTTTGCGCTTTTCATCTGTTCTTTTATTCGAATCTCGCATTAATTTCATAGCAAGTTGACTTGATTCGTACCAAAAGTCATAATTCCCGACATACAGTTGTAGTTTGCTGTAATCAATATCTGCAATATGTGTACATACTTGATTCAAGAAGTGTCGATCATGTGAAACAACGATGACTGTACCTTCGAATCGAGCTAAGAAATTCTCTAGCCACTTTACAGAGTCAAGGTCCAAGTTATTCGTAGGCTCATCGAGAAGTAATATATTCGGATTACCAAATAATGCTTGAGCCAAAAGCACTCTCACTTTAGCGTTACTGTCCAACTCTTTCATCAACACATCATGTTGAGGTGCAGTAATACCCAAACCAATCAGTAACTCTGCAGCGTCAGACTCCGCTTGCCATCCATCTAAATCTTGGAACTCACCTTCTAATTCAGCAGCTTTCAAGCCATCTGCTTCTGTGAAATCAGTTTTTGCATAGAGGGCATCTTTTTCTTGCATGATTGCAAATAAACGGGAGTGTCCTTGCATCACTGTTTTCAATACTTCTACATCGTCGAATTCATTTTGGTTTTGTTTCAAGACAGCGAGTCGTTCACCAGGTGTGATCGAGACTTCACCTTTATTGGCTTCGAGTTCACCTGATAATATTTTTAAGAAAGTCGACTTTCCTGCGCCATTCGCTCCAATTAAACCATAACAATTCCCAGGAATAAACTTCACATTCACTTCATCGAACAACGCTCTCTTGCCATATCGTAACGACACATTATTCACGCTAATCATATGCGCGGTGAACCTACTTTCTCATCATGTATTTCTGTTTTTTTCGAAAATCATGAACTCTCGAAATCTACACAGATTGAATTTCCAGCTATAACGGACTTCATATAAGCTTTCACTTCTTGATGCATGGGATGTTCATCATATACGTTCACATCTGCAATCTGATCGAACTTAGCAATCAGCGCAATATCATAGGAACGATCGAGATGCAATACATCCACGCCAACTTCCAAGTGGCGCAGAACAGGAATCTTCCCTTCCATATTCACTAATACTTTTCTCGCGGCTTCTACTGAAGCAGGACTCCGGTCGGCAAGCTTGAACAACACTACATGTGTAACCATGGGCACATCTCCTTTATACGTGTATGACGAGTTGTATAGCTGTACTGCCTTCGATGCTGTACTGCCTTCGGATTATCATCACGATTGCATTCTTGCTTTTTGACTTGACCACGCTTCGACATCCCACAGTTTCGTGACCCAATCCTGATAGAACTCCGGTTCGTGACAAACCAGCACAACAGTCCCTTTATAAGCTTGAAGCGCTTTGCGTAACTCTTCTTTCGCAATGACATCTAGATGATTCGTCGGCTCATCGAAAAGAATCCAATTGCTTTCCCTCATCATTAATTTACACAATCTTACCTTTGCTTGCTCGCCACCGCTTAGTTTCTGTAACGGTCTAGTGATGTGTTCATTCTTTAATCCGCAGCGTGCGAGAGCACTGCGAACTTCTCCTTGCGTCATATGCGAGTACATGGCCCACACATCATCGAGTGGCGTGACGGTTTGTGCTTTGTGCTCTTGTTCGAAATAAGCAGAAAATAAGTTATCCCCTTGGTAGCTCTTGCCACTTAAAGGTTCGATCACGCCTAGAATCGTCTTTAACAAAGTTGATTTACCTACGCCGTTACATCCAACAACAGCAATCTTATCTCCACGCTCTACAACCATATTCATTTTGGGCAACAGCGGCTGATCATACCCGATAACCATATCTGCTGCTTCGAATACAATACGACTGCTGGCTCGAGACTCCTTGAATACAAAAGTTGGCTTCATCGCGATTTCGGGACGATCGATGCGATCGATGCGATCTAACTGCTTCTCGCGGCTCTTTGCACGTCCAGATGTCGAAGCACGTGCTTTATTACGTTGAATAAAATCTTCTTGTTTCTTAATATACTCTTGTTGTTTCTCAAAAGCTTGAATATGTTGTGTTTTATTCATTTCAGCCATCTGTAAGAACTTTTCATAATTAGCTGTATAGCGGTTTAATTTAGTGAATTCGAGATGATAGACGACATTGACGACATCATTCATGAAATCTGAATCGTGTGAAATCAATATAAATGCATACGGATAATCCTTCAGATAATTTCTCAGCCAATCAATATGCTCCGCGTCTAGATAGTTCGTCGGCTCATCTAATAATAATACCGTTGGTTTCTCTAGCAATAGCTTCGCAAGCAATACTTTGGTACGCTGTCCACCGCTTAATGATTCTACATTCCGCTCTAAGCCAATTGCAGATAAGCCCAGTGCATTTGCAATTTCATCGACTTTCACATCTAGCATATAGAAACCACTATTTTCTAATCGTTCCTGAATCTCACCCATCTGCTCTAATAATTTCTCTAGTTCTTCAGGTGAAGCGTCACTCATTTTATCGGAGATTACCATCATTTCACGTTCTTCTTCATAGAGGGGTAAGAATGCATCTTGAAGAATATGACGTATTGACTTGCCTGGTGTTAATTTCGTGTGCTGATCCAAATAACCATAATGAACTCTAGGTGTCCATTCGATTTTCCCAGAGTCTTTCAATAATTGACCCGTCAATATGTTCATCATCGTTGATTTGCCTACACCATTGGCTCCAACGATTCCTACATGCTCCCCAGCAAGCAATCGAAATGACACATTCTTAAAAAGTACACGCCCTCCGAAGCTGTGACTTAAATCTTCTACCGTTAACAAACTCATATCCGAATGTTAAACTCCTTCTCATTGTTCTGATTTGTTGATATCGACATCTATTATAACATTTTAGTACACATATCGAAAAGCCTATCTTCGAAACAAATAACACAAGAAATATTTAAGGAGTATTTGAGCGACATGTCATATGTAGAACATTCCACTCCATCCATATCTGATCCATCGAAGATGGATTTCAGTAATCACTTGAATTGAATAGCTGTATCATAAGAATTATATTCCCCAACATAACGAACTACCCATAAAGACTATACTTGCTCCGATAATCAATCCTTGTGCCAACTGCCTATGATTATTCCAATTAATGAAACAAATTAAAGCAATAATAACAAGTTGAATAATCGCACCTGAAACAATCGCAGTTCCGCTGAAAATAATGAAAATAACAATAATAAATAATATGATATTTATCAATATAGCTATAAAAAATCCGGCAATAATCTTCATCTTCCTACTCACTCCTTATCGTTATATGATTATGCGGTTCAAGCTCCGCTTTCAATTGTTTAAGCAATTCTTCCTTCCCATCGCGATAAAACAAATTGTAGGTATCAAACGGGATAATGCGCCCATCCGGATGAACGATGTGTACGCAGGATTTTTTGACGGAGCGCACATCAAAGTTATATGGATCTAAGAACTGCATAATCAGGACACGAAATACATTTGCATATCCAATCGATTGGGGAACGGAAACTAGCGGCAAGCAGCATAATAGATTTTTCAAAGACAATGCGGAGGAAACGGGAGAATGATTAGTAGAAAAGAGTTCAAAGATGCGGGATCTTAAGTTCTCGTCTTGTTCAAATACAATCGTATTGCGTCCGCCTTCAAGAAGAATGGCTGGGTCAATAATACTCGTCAATGGGATCACACTTTCCCCCAGTTTGAGCGCATAACCCATTGCTAGACAATCCGGATGGCATGGCACAGGAATAACGTCCGCTGCTTTGAATAGTTCCGATTGGTCAATAATCATCTGGCGAACCTCGCTTAAGGTCAAGCGGTCTTTAGATGGATCATATTCTTCTAGTCGACTTGCAGCTTGAATCGGTTGAAAGGTAACGCCACGAACAGCTCGCTGTTTTAATCCGTATTGGATAATCTTTCCTACTTCATTGTCATTCAAACCCTTTTTCAATGTTACAACCAATGTTGTAGAGATGTTAAATTCATTCAGATGCTCCAATGCCTTAGTGCGAATCATACGCAGATCCGCTCCGCGTAGTTCCTGAAGTGTAGCTGCTTCAAAGCTATCAAATTGCAAATAGATTTCAAACGAAGGCAAATATTGAGACAGCCGCTTAGCAAAATTACGGTCCTGAGCGATTATAATCCCATTCGTATTGACCATCAGATGTTTAATTGGTTTCCGCTTGGCCATGTCCAATATCTCAAAAAAATGAGGATGCGTTGTCGGTTCTCCTCCGCTGATTTGTACAATATCCGGCTCGCCTTCATTCCTTACGATCGCATCCATCATTCTTTCGATTTCCTCTAGCGAACGATACTTTTCCCGTTTGGGAGATGATTCCGCATAGCAAATGGGGCATTGTAAATTACAATGGTCCGTCACCTCAATCAAAGATAAACAACTATGTTGCTCATGATCCGGACACAATCCGCAATCGTAAGGACAACCATATTTAATAGGTGTGTTCCAATGCAACGGCATTTCCGCAGGCTTACTAAATTCTCGGCAAAGCTTGTAGTAATCTACATCCGTGGAAATCAATACTTTCTCCGGTCCATGCGTAAAGCAACGTTTTAATAAATACACACACTCATCTTCAATGATGACTTTAGCCTCAACTTTCCGATAACATTTCGAGCAGATGCTATTGGTCAGTTCATAAAATAAATACGGACGATTTTTAGGCATGTGTAATTTTCTCCTTTTTAGCCGTCAAGCGGCAAATGACTACTCCATAATAGAGCAATCCCATTATACAAGCGACTTGTACATTATTCAGTCCCAGATAGGGGTGAATGGTCGGTTTGATGAAATCAATAAACAGTCGAAAAGATAAATAACCGATCATGAAGATCTGAAACCTGACTCCTTCAGACGCATGAAGCAAATACGCAAAGTGCCCTTTCTTGATAGCAATCAGAAATCCAGCCAAGAAGCATAGAAAAGCGATCTCGTATAGTTGAGCTGGATGTCGCGAAATCCCATCGCCAAAGTCAACGCCGGTTATCCAATGGGTAGGTGTGCCATACGTATGATCTGGTAACCCGGTTAAGAAACATCCGATACGTCCAATCGCCATGCCGATAATCAATGGCAGAACATAATCATCCCCTGTGGAACGTGCCCAGCCTATCATTTTTTTAACCAATTCCACTCCAATCAATCCTCCTAGCAACCCACCGACTATGGTTTTGCCTCCCATCAAATAACTTAAGCCATCTACCCAAGTTGTATTATGGAATAGCCTACCTATACTCATGATTGTCATTAGAGGATCTTCAAACCAATACAACAGCTTCGACCCTATTGCTGCTCCCGCAATAGCGCCTACAAGTACACTGATCATTTTATCCATCGGGATTCTGTCCATATTTCTAGTCATGACATAGAAACGAAACCCAATAAAATAAGCTGAGAATTCAAAAAACAGATGAGGATGTAGCTTCAATGAGCCAATATAAATGTATACCGGAAAAGACATGATATATCTCCTAATAAATATCATTAATATAAAATATTATACTTATATTTATTAAATGTATATATTTATGAAAATATATATGCTAACTTCAGAATTGTGTCTCTCTTACTTGTGATCACTTCAAGATGTGTCCATTCAAGACCTAATTTAAAGGTTGTTGTTCAGAGCCATCTTTACGAATTCTGAATTCTTGGTCCTCGTTTCCTCGTTGAATAAAATGCAACCAATCTCCTTCTAGCACAATTTGACTTGATTCTATTTGATTTAATTGTGTGCGTAATGTGCCATCTGTACGTATTTTGTATAAGTACCCGTGATTACTTTGATTGGCATAATACATCCAGTCTCCATCTTCTTGCGCATCCGTGGGTACGATGATTGAGGAATAACTTCCCTTTGTATCGATTTTATGTTGTTCTTCACTTAACCCGTTTTTGTAAACATAATATACCCAGTCTGCAATGAGATGAATTTGCTTGGCTTGATGTGACATTAATTTTGTTTTCTCATGTCCATTTATATTTATTTTGTACAATGTTCCTTGGTCACTAAGATTTTGATAATAGATCCACGACCCTTGAACAATCATATAATTGGCGTTTTCGTTCGTGATCATTTCTTTGGTATTGAGCTTAAGATGTATTCGATATATTCGATTGTTGTCACTTAGGTTCTGGTAGTAGAGCCAATTGTTCTGGACTTGAAAATGTTTCGTTGGATCGTTCGTGAACTGCCTACGATGGGTTCCGTCTGTATTGATGATATTGATGTGATAATCATGATTGACGACCATATAATAGATCGTAGTTCCGACAATCTGGTATAAGCTTACAGGATCTTCAACTATACGTTCGATCGTCTTGTCGTCTGTCCGCATTCTGTAGAGTTGGTTATCCGTAGCATCAATAAAGTACAGCCAATCTTCAATGATTTGAATGAACATTGCATCTTGTTCGATGAAAACAGTTCGTTCGCTACCATCTGTGTTCATCCGATAGACGAACCCTTGATC
>CAMCVV010000025.1 GCA_945881905.1 Paenibacillus alvei | reverse complement strand
AATTTCCTGCGTTTTTTTGTTTTCAGGAACACCCTCCTTTCACCACTGAATAATTCACTTCTCGATTAAAAAAAGTGATGAGCTTTCCTGTGACGAAATGAAGCACATCGAATAGCAATTACACCCAATCCTAGAAAGTTTATACCTTCGTGAGATGAACAAGCCATTAACGACCAAGATACCAACCCTAATCTTTACTCAATATCTCTCAAGATCAATAGTCAAAGTCATATTCAATAATGAAGAACGATTCATTCCCTTATTCGACGTAGAATGACAATACCCAATAAACACGTATTAACAATTTTTAGACGAGGGGTGTCAGGATGACGCACCCATAACTACACACTATTAGGAATTAGATATTGAAATCGAAGTATGATATACGTTCTGGAAATTGATAGATATATATGACATATAAAAGTTAGACCGCTATGGATGACTACTTATTTGAATAGAATTCAATTAATAACTTCCATATATTACAAATACTTTAATATATTACATTAATGTTGTATTATGGTAGTTATATCATTTGTGATATAAGGCATGTGCATTGTGGATAGTTTAAGCAGAATCAAACAATTACTAGATGAACGAAATTGATCCATATATAAGCTAGCAAAAGATTCTGGCGTATCACAATCTACACTTAACTCGGAAAAGAAAGAAGCACTGTTAAAGCTGTTATAACAATGAACAGCTGTCTACGTATGCATATCAATAAAAATCTCAGGTCTTTATACCTGATCATCATGTAACAGAGCTTCAGGATAATGTTGGATATATTGAGAATCCCAATCATTTACGTGTAGAAGAACATCCGTGCGGAGAAGGACATATTCTAAACCCAATAGCAGGTCTAGGAACAGTATGTAGGTAAGGACCTCGCGGTAAGTTTCACTTCATGTTCAAGTATATTTGGTTGAAATAGTAGAATAAAAAACAGATCAATCTCGGAGTTTTGGAGTTTCCGAGAGTGCTCATACTCATAATTGGAGGTATACCAATGTCAAGTGCAACACAACGCGCAGAATTACAATCTCAAATATGGAAAATAGCGAATGATGTCCGTGGTTCAGTAGACGGATGGGATTTTAAACAATATGTGTTAGGAACGCTGTTTTATCGTTTCATTAGTGAGAATTTTGCTAGTTATATTGAAGCTGGAGACGAAAGTGTCAAGTATGCAATACTTCCTGATGATATCATAACGAAAGAAATTAAAAGTGATGCCATTAAAACAAAAGGGTATTTCATCTATCCGAGTCAGTTGTTTTCTCACATTGCCAAAACGGCTCATACAAACGAAAGTTTGAATACAGATTTAGCTGCTATATTCTCTGCTATTGAACGTTCAGCTAATGGTTATCCATCTGAACTCGATATTAAAGGATTATTCGCTGATTTCGACACCACAAGCAATAGACTTGGGAATACGGTAAAGGATAAGAACAGTCGCTTAGCTGCAGTCATTAAAGGTGTAGAAGGGCTTAATTTTGGGAAATTTGAAGATAATCACATTGACCTGTTTGGTGATGCCTATGAGTTCCTGATCTCTAATTACGCAGCCAATGCAGGCAAATCTGGCGGGGAATTCTTCACACCGCAGAGTGTATCTAAGCTTATTGCTCAAATAGCTATACACAAGCAAACAACCATTAATAAGATATATGACCCTGCAGCGGGCTCGGGTTCACTACTGTTACAAGCAAAGAAACAGTTTGATGCTCATATGATTGAAGATGGGTTCTATGGACAGGAGATTAACCATACGACGTATAACCTTGCTCGTATGAATATGTTTCTACACAACATCAACTACGATAAGTTCAATATTGCTTTAGGAAATACGCTGTTAGAGCCACGCTTTGGTGATGTGAAACCTTTTGATGCTATCGTATCTAATCCCCCGTATTCCGTGAATTGGATTGGTAGTGATGATCCAACGCTTATCAATGATGAGCGGTTTGCTCCTGCAGGCGTATTAGCTCCCAACTCCAGAGCTGATTTTGCCTTCGTCCTTCATGTCATTAGTTATCTTTCGAGCAAGGGTCGTGCTGCTATCGTATGCTTCCCAGGGATATTCTACCGCGGTGGTGCAGAACAGAAGATTAGACAGTATCTGATTGATCATAACTTTGTTGAAACGGTTATTTCACTAGCACCTAAACTATTTTACGGGACTCCCATAGCAGTTAATATCTTGGTGCTATCTAAGCATAAGAGCGATAATACAACTCAGTTTATTGATGCAAGTGGAGTAGATTACTATAAGAAAGAAACCAACAACAACATACTGACAGATGAACACATTGCACAAATCATGAACCTGTTTGACAGCAAGGAAGATATGGAACATGTAGCACAATCTGTTGATTATCAGAAAATCGTGCAAAATGAGTACAACCTATCTGTGAGCTCCTATGTGGAAGCAAGAGACACGAGGGAAGTCATTGATATCCATGAGCTGAATGCAGAAATAATCACGACTGTAGCCAAGATAAATCAGCTTCGTACCGAAATTGATACGATTATTGAGGGGATTGAATCATGATGATCGATAATAAATTGAATATTACCAATCAGATCGAACTCTCAAAAGCAGAAGAGAAAATAAGCAAACAAAAAGCCAAACAGCTGTTTGACTCTGGAGATATTGCCAAGGTACAAGTAGGAACTTATAAGGGACTGGCCTACATTCACAATTATTTATTTGAAGATATATATGACTTTGCCGGAAAGATGAGAACGGTCCATATGTCCAAAGGAGATTTCCGCTTTGCTCCTGTGATGTATCTGGAGGCTTCACTCACGCATATTGATCAAATGCCTCAAACGACCTTTGATCAAATCATTGAGAAATATGTGGAGATGAACATTGCTCACCCTGTTCGTGAAGGGAATGGACGAGCTACTCGGATATGGCTTGACCTTATACTCAAACAAGAGATTACACAGGTGATCGATTGGAATCTTGTAGACAAAGAGGAGTATCTATCCGCTATGCGACGAAGTGTTGTTCAAGATGTAGAGATTAAATATTTCCTGAAACAAGCCCTTACCCCTGACATTGATAACCGTGATTTATTTATGAAAGGGATAGATGTCAGTTATTACTATGAGGGATATAGTGAATTCAAGACGGATGAGGTTTAACTATGGACATTATGGAGAAATTGCTGGATGGGGTTGAGGTGGAGTGGAAGACGTTGCGTGATTTGTGTGTAATTGGAGACGGTTTACATGGAACTCCAATATATGATGATAATGGGGGATATGTGTTCATAAATGGAAATAATCTAGATAATGGAGTAATTGTTTATAATGACAAAACAAAAAAAGTGGATGATTCGATGTTTAAAAAATATGGGATTGTTTTTACAGTTAAAGACACTGTTTTTTTGTCTATCAACGGCACCATTGGGAGCGTTTCATTATTTAATAATGAAAAAATTGTACTTGGGAAATCTGTTGCCTTTTTTAATATTAAATCATCCGAACTCTATTCAAAATACCTTTTTTATTTCTTACAAACAGATTTTTCTAAAAAATATTTTGAAATTCAAAAAACAGGTTCAACAATCAAAAACTTGGGATTGAAAGCTCTACGAACATTCATAATCCCCATCCCCCCCCTTCACATCCAAAACGAAATCGTCCGTATCTTGGACACCTTCACAGAGCTTACAGCAGAGCTTACAGCAGAGCTTACAGCTCGTAAAAAGCAATACACTTATTACCGCGATCAGTTGTTGACTTTTGACGAGGGAGTGCCGATGGGTTCGCTGAGTGACATAATAATTAAATCATATTCAGGCGCAACACCACTTGCAAATAGTGCGGGTTATTACAATAACGGGAGTATTCCTTGGTTAAGAACACAAGAAGTGCGTTTTGTAGATATATATGAAACAGAGATAAAAATAACAGAAAGCGCATTAAAAAAAACTGCAGTGAAATGGGTTCCAGAAAACTGCGTGATCATAGCAATTTCTGGTGCTACTGCAGGTCGATCTGCAATAAATAAAATTCAACTTACAACAAATCAACACTGTCTATGTTTAGAAATTAACGCAAATAAAGCCAATTATAGATATGTGTTTCATTGGGTTAGCAGTCAGTACGAATATATAAAAAACCTTGGGCAAGGTGCAAGAGGAGACTTGAATGCTGGAATTATAAAAGCATATAAAATCCCCATCCCCCCCCTTCAAGAACAAGCCCGCATCGTCTCTATCTTAGATAAATTCGATGCCTGGACCACTTCAATCACCGAGGGGTTACCTCGTGAAATCAAGTTGCGTCAAAAACAATACGAATACTACCGTAACAAGCTCCTTAGCTTTCCCAAAGAGGAGGGAAATGAATGATCGAGTATAAACCCATCGCAGAATCAAATAACTTTATCGTTCTAGATAAATATACCAAGATCGTAGAACAAGGGGTTGGCTATCAGACAGAAGCTAATTTAGAACGCGAACTCATTCAAGATCTAATCAATCAAGGCTATGAACATCTACCCCGTATAACCACTCCTGAACAGTTGCTTGCTAATGTTCGTGTGCAGCTGCAATTACTTAATCATGTGCAATTCTCAGATGCGGAATGGATGAGATTCTGTCAGGAGTTTTTGGATAAACCAAGTGATAATTACATCGATAAAACCCGTAAAATTCACGACAATTATGTTTATGATTTTGTTTTTGATGATGGACGTATTCAGAACATTTACCTCGTAGACAAAAAGAATATGGTGAGTAATAAAGTGCAGGTCATATCCCAATTCGAACAACAAGGAACGCAATCTAATCGATATGATGTTACGATCTTAGTCAATGGCTTACCACTCTTACAAGTGGAGCTCAAAAAGCGTGGGATTGCGATTCGAGAAGCCTTCAATCAGGTTCACAGGTACAGTAAAGAAAGCTTCAATTCGGAAAACTCTCTATATAAGTATCTACAGATATTCGTGATCTCTAATGGTACCGATAGCCGTTATTTTGCGAATACGACAAAACGGGATAAGAACAGTTATGATTTTACGATGAACTGGGCCAAAGCGGATAATATCCTGATTAAAGATCTAAAAGATTTCACTGCTACATTTTTTCAGAAAGATACGTTATTGAATGTACTCCTGAAATATTCCGTGTTTGATGTGAGCGATCATCTGCTGGTTATGCGTCCATATCAAATTGCCGCTACAGAAAGAATATTATGGAAAATCAAGAGTACCTACCAAGCAAAACAATGGAGTACCCTTGAAAGTGGCGGATATATTTGGCATACCACGGGTTCAGGGAAAACCCTGACGAGCTTTAAAGCAGCTCGCTTGGCTACGGAACTGGATTTTATCGATAAAGTATTCTTTGTTGTAGATCGGAAAGATCTAGATCATCAGACGATGAAAGAATATCAGCGATTCTCTCCTGATAGTGTGAATGGTTCAGAGAATACTGCAGGATTGAAGCATAACATTGAAAAAAATGATAATAAAATTATTGTGACGACGATTCAAAAGCTGAACAACCTCATGAAAAGCGAAACAGATCTAGCTATTTATCATAAGCAAGTCGTATTTATTTTTGATGAAGCGCACCGTTCACAATTTGGAGAAGCTCAAAAAAATATCAAGAAAAAGTTTAAGAAGTTCTATCCATTTGGATTTACAGGTACGCCTATTTTTACAGAAAATGCGTTAGGTTCGGACACCACTGCGACTGTCTTTGGTCGAGAGCTGCATTCATATGTCATTACCGATGCCATTCGAGATGAGAAAGTGTTAAAGTTCAAAGTGGATTATATCGATGTGCGTCCCAAGTTCAAATCGGTTGAAGCAGAACAGGACGAGAAGAAGCTATCTGCAGCAGAAATTAAAGAAGCTTTACTTCATCCTGAACGGATCAAAGAGATTTCTCAATACATTCTTAATCAGTATAGAGCAAAAACACATCGCCTACTTGCGAATGGAAAAGGATTTAATGCCATGTTTGCTGTGAGTAGTGTTGACGCAGCCAAGCTCTACTACGAATCATTAAATCATTTACAAAAGGAAAGTAATCGACCCCTTAAGATTGCTACCATATTCTCCTATGCTGCTAATGAAGAGCAACATGCGATAGGTGAAATTCAAGATGAAACGTTTGAACCCTCAGCAATGGATAGCAGTGCCAAGGAGTTCTTGACTATGGCGATTCAAGACTATAATGCTATGTTTAAAGCCAATTATGGTGTAGAGAGCAAAGAATTCCAAAATTATTATGGCAACCTCGCGGAACGAGTCAAAAACAAAGAAATTGATTTGTTGATTGTTGTAGGTATGTTTCTAACGGGTTTTGATGCGCCTACCTTAAATACATTATTTGTTGATAAACATCTGAGGTTTCATGGTTTAATTCAAGCTTTTTCTCGAACAAATCGTATTTATGATTCGACGAAAACCTTTGGCAATATTGTGACATTCAGAAATTTGGAACAAGCAACCATAGACGCCATTACGCTATTTGGAGATAAGAACACTAAAAATGTGGTGCTAGAAAAAAGCTATAATGCATATATGGAAGGATTCACTGAAGTGGCAACCGGTGAAGCTCGTCGTGGATACGTAGAGGTCGTAAAAGAGTTAACGGAACGGTTTCCTCATATGGATGAGATCGATACTGAAAAGGATAAAAAAGATTTTGTTAAACTCTTTGGTGAATATCTGCGTATTGAACACATCTTGCAGAACTATGATGAATTCTCAGGTTTAAAAGCTTTACAATCGGTAGATATGACTGATCCTGAAGCAAAGGAAAATTTCAAAACAACTTATTATGTGACAGATGAAGATATAGCAGCGATGCAAGAAATTCGAGTACCAGAAGAAAGAACCATTCAGGATTATCGTTCTTCATATAATGATATTCGCGAATGGCTTCGTCGTGAAAATACTGGGCAAGAAAAAGACAATCCCTCTATGGATTGGGATGATATTGTCTTTGAGGTAGAGCTTCTCAAATCACAAGAAATCAATCTAGATTACATTCTTGAATTGATATTTGAAAAAAACAAAAATGTAAAAGATAAAAGTTTATTGGTTGATGAGGTGCGTCGTTTAATTCGTTCTAGTGTAGGGAACCGAGCAAAAGAAAGCTTAGTAGTCGACTTCATCAACCAAACAGACTTAGACAAGATTCAAGATAAAGCAAGTATTATTGATGCATTCTTTTCATTTGCCCAAATTGAGCAAAAACGTGAAGTAGAAGAGTTGATTAATACGGAAAAACTTAATGAAGTAGCAGCAAAAAGGTATATATTGATTTCATTAAAAAGAGAGTATGCTAGTGAAAATGGTACGGAACTTAACGGGATTCTGCCTAAAATGAGCGTTATCAATCCTGAATACTTAACTAAAAAACAGAGTGTTTTCCAAAAAATTGCTGCGATTGTTGAGAAGTTTAGAGGCGTGGGTGGTAAAGTTTGATTGCATTGAAGTGAATATTGCTTGGCATAGTTCTACAACGGCGATTGTTATACAAGTTGTCGCAGATCTCTCGCCCATGTATGCGTTAAGCAGTTCGTCTATGTCGGATTAATGCCTGACTGATCTCGGTAGAACGTAGATTCTGAAGCTATATCATCACCTTCGTCAGCAAGTCCGCATCAACAACAATGGAGAACGTAACTGCTGTACTCCAACGTTCTGATGCTTTCTCATCGCCGCTAGAGCCCTCTATGCTAACTCTACTCATTCTAGAGATCTGTCACAGCTAGATTAATTAGGGGGGTATCAATCGTATCATTATTGTATGATTTCTTTCGTCTAACAGGAGATCTTTAAGATGGGACACGTGGGCAGGATCTTTCCTGCTCTTATTGTCATGCAACGATGGTCTTCATCATCAGGAATCTTCATTCCCAGAAATCCCCTTCCCCGTCTTACGGCTACAGACGAGATAACGCCTTGGACAGAGGATAACGCACAAGCTTCTGTTATCCATTGATAACACACGAACATACCTGCATTTGTGATTTAGGCCTTCATTTGTTATTATATAAGATGGAAATGGTAATTATATCCATTTTACAACTAGAATCAACGGAGGTTTCATCATGTTTACCCAATTATTCAGTAAAATCATCGTGACCATGTTACTCGCTACGATGATGATCCCCACTCAAGCCATCTTCGGGATGACGGATCAAGCTCCAGTAGCACAGCAAGTAGCACAACCAGTAGAACAATCAGTCGAACAATCAGTCAAACAATCAGTAGCACAACAAGTAGAACAGCAAGTAGAACAATCAGTCGAACAGCAATTAGAAGACCTTGCATCTTTATCGCCTGCAGAGCTAGACGACTTACTCGACTTATCGAAACTTTTTGATTGTATCAATTTGTTTCAAATTCTTAATCCTGAGGTAGCCTCTGTTCCTGCTCCAGAAATTGAAGTAACGAATCATCTTGTAACTGAAGAAGAACTTGTAACTGAGGAAGAACGTGTAACTGAGGAAGAAGTTCTAACAGATCTTGCAGATGCAACACCATCTGATGAACAGAACCCTTCAATACGAAGCAAACGAGCGTTAGAAACCGTCTTTGACGCTGCTAGCTTAGGACATAGTATATATGAGTACAACAAGAAACCCACATTAACCAATGGTTTATTCATGGCATGGGATGCAGCAGCAACCGCTATCCCTTTTGTTCCTGGGTCTTATGCCGCTAAAGGTGTTAAAGCAATAGCGGATAACGCCACGAGTGCCAAGCAAGTTGCTAATTCAGGACGCGGGATAAACAATATGAAGTATGACTCCACTGCTACTGGTAATCATACAGTAATCAAGCGAGATCCGATTACGCAAGAAGTCACTCATTGGCAGGCATTTAACAAACCTACAAATCAAAACCCAAATCCCTTTGCACCCGGTAATGCATATCATGGCAGAGCTGAAAATAACAGGACTCATGAAAATAAAGCAACAGGCGAAAAATTTGGCGTACCTCATGTGCATGATAGAACTGTTCCTGGTGGCGTTAGACATCCAAGACCCGACGAAATGCCACGAAAACCATAACTTTAGGAGGCAATCATGGATTTCCTGAATAAGCACCAGTTTCAACTTTGGAGACCGAACCGCATTCAACAGTGGTACGCTAATCAACTGGAGGTAAGGTTGAATCCTTTGAACTGGCTTCAACAGTGGTACTCCGATCAACTATGCCATCATGGCGGTAATTCTGTGGATATTAGTATTGAAACTCAGGCTAATCCAGCGTGGCGGATGGAAATTAACCTGAAAGGTACTGCATTAGAAGCAGTATCTTTCAAAGAAATTAAAATAGACCGCAGTGACCATGAATGGTTCTTTTACAGAGTACGTGAAGGGGAATTTATTGGATCAGGCGATACGTTCAAGTTTTTTGAAATTCTTCAAACCTATCAGAACTGGGTAACGTCAACAGGGGTAATCGTGAACGTAGATGATACGAGAAATAGACACCTATTACTTCAGTGGCTCCAGGAATGGTTTTGCTCTCAATGTGATGGGTCTTGGGAAGAAGCTTATGGAATCACGATATTAACTGATGGGAATAAAGGTTGGACGCTGATGATCGATATTGAAGAAACAGAATTAAAAACTTGTTCATTTGAAGCGTTGTCTATCCATCATAGTGATCAGGATTGGTTGCAATGTTACGTGAAGGATCTCAAGTTCCAAGGATCATGTGCTCCACTCAACTTGACACAACTTCTAGAGGTCTTCCGCACATGGGTCGAAGATGTGTCTTCAGATCCCGTGTGATCATTTCTTCCTGAAGATATATGTTTAACTTTAGGAGGCAATCATGGATTTCCTGAATAAGCACCAGTTTCAACTATGGAAACCGAACCGCATTCAACAGTGGTACGCCAATCAACTGGAGGTAAGGCTGAATCCATTGAACTGGCTTCAACAGTGGTACTCCGATCAACTATGCCAACATGACGGTAATATTGTGTATATTAATATTGAAACTCAAGCTAATCCTGGGTGGTGGTTAACAATTAAACTGAAAGAAACTGCTTTAGAAGAAGTACCTTTCAAAGAAATTCATATAGACCGCAGTGAACATGAATGGTTCTTTTGCAGAGTGCTTGAAGGGGTATTTAGTGGATCAGGCGACACGTTCAAGTTTTTTGAAATTCTTCAAACCTATCAGAACTGGGTAACGTCAACCGGGTCAATCGTGAATGTAGATGACACGAGGAATAGACACCTATTACTTCAATGGCTTCAAGAGTGGTTTTGCTCTCAATGTGATGGGTCTTGGGAAGAACACGTAGGTCATATCAAAATATCAACCGATGGGAATCAAGGTTGGAAGTTGAAGATCAATATTGAAGAAACAGAGCTAGAAGCTTGTTCATTCGAAGCGTTGTCGATCTATCATAGTGAACAGGATTGGTTACAATGTTACGTGAAGGACCTCAAGTTCCAAGGATCATGTGCTCCACTCAACTTGACACAACTTCTAGAGGTCTTCCGCACATGGGTCGAATATGTGTCTTCAGATCCCGTGTGATCATTTCTTCCTGAAGATATATGTTTAACTATAGGAGGTAATCATGGATTTCCTGAATAAGCACCAGTTTCAACTTTGGAAACCGAACCGCATTCAACAGTGGTACGCCAATCAACTGGAGGTAAGGCTGAATCCTTTGAACTGGCTTCAACAGTGGTATTCCGATCAATTATCTCAACATGACGGTAATATTGTGGATATTAAGATTGAAACTCAAGCTAATCCAGGGTGGAGGTTTGAAGTTAAACTGAAAGGTACTGCATTAGAAGCAATACCTTTCAAAGAAATTCATATAGTCCTAAGTGAACATGAATGGTACTTTTGCAGAATATTTGATGGGAGATTTGATTCAGCAGGCGACACATTCAAGTTGTTTGAACTCCTTCAAACGTATCAGAACTGGGTAACGTCAACCGGGTCAATCGTGAACTTAGATGATACGAGAAATAGACACCTATTACTTCAATGGCTTCAAGAGTGGTTTTGCTCTCAATGTGATGGGTCTTGGGAAGAACACGTAGGTTTAATCAAAATATCAACTGATGGGAATAAAGGTTGGAAGTTGAAGATCAATATTGAAGAAACAGAGCTAGAAGCATGTTCATTCGAAGCGTTGTCGATCTATCATAGTGAACAGGATTGGTTGCAATGTTACGTGAAGGACCTCAAGTTTCAAGGATCATGTGCTCCACTCAACTTGACACAACTTCTAGAGGTCTTCCGCACATGGGCCCTAGACGTGACTTTACATCCTTAGTGGGAATCATAATTATATTTCAAGAAACGCAGGATATCCTGTGTTTCTTGAATATCAGGATTCCCCGCTTTCTACATAGAATAAACTTCTCGTGTAAGAAAAGTGAATACTAGAGGGAAGAACTTCGATACGATCACGCGCTAGATGTGTTATCTGTTGAACCTCCTTCGGATGACCATCCCCTTCTTACAGCGAATAATTGTATCATTACTCCTCATCTGGCGTGGGCAACATTGGAAGCAAGAAGTCGCTTGTTGCAAGTAGCTATAGACAATCTTAAGTACTATGTGCAAGGAAATCCAACTCATGTCGTCAACAGATAACTCACCTATCGCAAAGTTGAAGACATACATACAGGGGACACTTATATTGAATATACAAGTCGATGTATAAAGGCAACGATACGCACATCATTGAATACTGTGATCCAGAACATGCGGCAATAAAGAAAACCTCTAAGCGCAATGAGTGGTTTGCAGGATGAGCTTATACCAATAAAGTGAAATGTAGAGTCGTTGCAAATACAAATAAATCACGATGAAATCAGGAATCCTGTGTATTTCCTTTGACGATGATCTGAATCGCACCTGCAATGATAGTAGCATTCAGCGGTGTAATGCCTGCTTGTTCACCATCAGCTTGCATCATGAGGGGTCCTGTCGAGCTTACTTCTATATGTTTGCCGCGATACATTGTGACAGCAGGATGGTGGATATGCATCCCTTTGTATACGGATAACATCAGCGGTAATAATCGTAATCTCGTTGAGCTTTGAATGACGACTACATCAAGAACACCATCATCTGCGGCAGCATGGGGGCAGATCTTCATCGAACCTCCAAAATATGAAATATTCGCGGTAACGACGAACCATGTATCGGGAAGCTCATACAGAACTCCATCTACAGTTAACCGAATGACGGACGGCTGGTATACCCAAAACACCTTGAACATCGTGAGAAAGTAGATAAGCTTCCCTAGACCGAATCGATTTAACATTTTTTTGTATCTTGATGTTTCAATCAAGTGTGCAACTAGACCATCAAAACCTACACCTACACTGTTCAACGCAATGAGATCATGCTGTTCATCGTATCGAATCACATCCAAGCGCTTCAGGGAAGGTTCCCCCATCAGCAATGCGACGGCTAATCGAACATCAGTCGGAATACCATGTGCTTTGGCATAATCGTTACCTGTACCTGCAGGAATGACACCCATTACACACGTATGGCCTAGGGCAAGGCATCGCCATATCCCGTTCGCCACTTCGTGGATCGTCCCGTCTCCTCCGATGACAATCAGTGTTTCGATGTTATGTTCTTGAATGAGTTGTATCGCAAAATGCGTTGCATCATAAGCTTGAGCTGTGATGCGATAGACGTATGTTGAAGGATGTTTGTTCCAAAGTTGCTGCACCTGATGCCATACTGCAGTTCCTTTTCCATGTCCTGATTGAGGATTAATGATGAAGCCAATCAACAGGTAGGCCTCCTTTGTCCATATATTAGTTTACATAACTATGAATTCATCATATCCGATTTTGGTGCAAGGATACACCATATTTTTGGCAGAACACTTCGCTCTATGTCACTTCGTTGCAAGTAGCAAACCGCAGTAACTCGATCATGTGTCCACAGAGATTATTTCACCTACCCTCTGCGTCGAAGTCTTATTCCACTCGATGTGTTGGCACATGTCTTAGATCTCATTGCAGTGGGTGAGGCAACAGGATAGAAACCCGCACCTCATTCACATTTCCGACATTCACATTTCCGACATTCACATCTCCAAGAATCACATGTACAATAAGAGGTAAATGCTTGCAAACCTCGAATACTCATGATAATGAATCAACCATTTGCCTAATCAGCTAGTCAATCATAGAAAGGATACATGATCATGAAAGCAATCACTGTCGCTCAGTTAATCGAGCGGTTCCAATTAGAGATACTAGCAGGTCATCAATTCGTAGATCGACTGATTACCAAACCACTGACGTATCGTCCGGGGCTAGAGTTCGTCGGATACTTTGAATTCTTCCCACAAAACCATGTGCAAGTGCTAGGTAGAAAAGAAATCACATATTTGCTTCAATTAAATGAAGATGAACGCAGTGAACGGATTGGGAACGTAGTCAATTACCATCCACCTTGCTTTGTGGTAACCAGAGGACAAGATGAACTTAAATACTTGACGAAATTTTGCGAGCAAGAGAATATTCCCTTATTGCGTACGCAAATGGCTACTTCCAAATTCATTGGTTTAAGCGATAACTATTTGGCAAAAGAATTAGCACAAGAAATCTCCATTCATGGCGTCTGTGTTAATGTGTCAGGTATTGGCATTATATTGCGCGGCAAATCAGGAGTAGGTAAAAGCGAAACGGCACATTCACTTATTCGCAAAGGACATCGATTAGTTGCAGATGACGTAGTAGTCTTAAAGAAAATCAACCCCGAGACGATATTAGGTACACACGATGGCAAAACACGTGAATTTCTTGCTTTACGCAGTGTAGGATTAATTAATGTGTCACGCTTATATGGTCGTAGTGCATTTCAAGATGAAACACGGATAGTACTTGACATCGAGCTTACGAAGTGGGAAGATAACAAGTTGAATAATGAACTCGAATTAGCTGACAAATTCACAGAATATATGGATGTGAATATCCCAACGATTGAAATCCAACTGCAACCAGGACGAGATGTTGCAGAACTTGTCGAAGCTGCTGCGAACAACTGGTATTTAAGACAACAAGGGTATAGTGCAGTTGAAGACTTCATGAAGCGCCTTAAGTTTAACGAACCGCAATGAATCGCAATGATATAATCTCCATATTCCCTATGTAAGAGAAAGGATGTCACATATGTTAAAAGGAATTTCATCGTTGATCTCACCTGAATTACTTCGCATCTTGATGGAAATGGGACATACAGACGAAATCATCTTAGCAGATGGAAACTTTCCAGCTGCAAGCCATGCACAGCGCTTAATTCGCTTAGATGGACACCCCATCCCAGAGCTGTTGCAAGCGATCTTGGCGCTATATCCATTAGACTCATACGACCCCAAGCCTGTAGGATTGATGGCTGTAGTCCCTGGAGACACCGTTAAGACACCGATTTGGGATACATATGCGAAGATCATCGAACAGAGCCAAGGACAGCCGGTTCAAATGGATTACATCGAAAAATTTGCTTTTTATGAGCGCGCAAGAAAAGCGTATGCGATTGTAGCTACCGGAGAAACTGCGCTTTATGCCAATATATTGCTAAAAAAAGGCGTCATCCAGCCCTGAAATTCGTCCAATGGTGAAGTCCGCGCAATCGTGACATGCTGATCGAATACAAGTAAACAATTGCTCGAAATTCACCTTATGTATAGGTGCATATCCTCAAGAAGATGTGTTGTTTCATTTGGACATAGTGAAAGAGCACGGTTTGCAAGGTCTTGAATATGATTCTTGGTGGAATCTAGGAAACCTCGATCAAATCGTGAAAGTACAAGAGAAGATCGGTGTAGGGATTACGGGCACGCGCAAAAAATCTTTAATTTGGTTGATCCAGCTTTCCGAGACTCCTATATCGCAGACTTGAAAGAAACCATAGCAGCTTGTAAGAAACTCAATATCCAAGCAATCATTACACAAACAGGGAATGAACGCCTCGAAGTGTCTAGAGAAATCCAACACAAAGCAGTGGTTGAAACGCTTAAACGTTGCACACCTCTGTTATGAGGAAGCTCACATTGTTCTCGAAGTTGAACCGTTGAATGGACTTGTGGATCATCCAACAAGTGAATAGTCCTTATGTGTTACTGGTCTAGGATATCTATCACCGATAAGTCCATACATGCTTACGTACCCACGAGCCAAGAGATTTCTGCTTGCGTTAATTTAATTTGTGCACCTTGTTGGCAAGAAGTCATTTCGGCTTGGTTACGAGGACCAATCAATGCACATGTAGGGAATGGCTGATTCAATACATACGCTAATGCAATTTGGATACGACTGACACCTTTTTGCTCAGCAAGCTGTTCTGCGCGATGGCGACGTTGCCAATTCGCTTCATGGTAAAACACGCGTACCAGATCTTCATTCGTGCGATCACTAGGCGATACGTGGTCGGAGAAGAACCCTCTAGCTTGCGATGACCAAGAAAGCAAAGGCATCTGTGTGTGGGTATGCCATTCGAGTGTGTGTGCATCAGCAGACAAACAGTTTGTCCAAAACGGTTCATTCGTTTTGGCTAAACTAAGATTCGGGCTATTGAAGCTGAATCCAATGAGTCCATGTTGACGGGCATAGTCATTCGCTTCTTGCAAACGTTGGTGTGACCAGTTAGATCCACCAATCGCTTGGATTCGTCCTGCTTCGATATGTTCGTTCAACGCATCCATAATTTCCCCGACAGGTGTAAGGGGGTCATCACGATGCAGTCCATATAATTCTACGCTATCAAGACGTAATCGTTCTAGACTTTCCATTAAGTCCTCATATATGCCTTGGCGATTCACACGTGGTCCGGAACGATCATGATGAGCGCCTTTGGTCAGAATCACGATATCCTTCCGTTTCTGGGTTGCTTCCAACCACAAACCAATCGCTGCTTCACTTTCACCACCACTATAAATATGAGCAGTATCTAACGTATTTCCACCCATTTGCATAAAAAGCTCCATGATTTCATGCACGGTGTCTGGATTACTGAGGTTAAAAAAGTCTGTACCCATGATCAATTGACTTACGGATTTGTTCACACCTGCGATTTGGATCGAATTCATCTGTGGATACACCTCTAACTTTCTTGGAATGTGTAAGGAATCATGAATTAATATAATACAACGCGACAGCGTTCTCTCGCGGATCGTAAGCAAGCATCGACAACTCGCATATTCATGATAGCGTCGGATGCAGAGAAGTGAAGCGGTTTTTGACCCCAGACGGCATAGGCGAGATCATCTACTTCTAATGCGAACTGATTGACTTGAGGTACCTCAATGTCTCGCTTTCCTTGATCTGTCTGTATATAGAAGTTACTGCCAGCATCTCGGGGATCCACGTATGCAGATGGGACGACGATTCTTCCTTGCGTTCCCAAGATTTCGAGTTCATTGCGGTAATACCCCCACATGCCACAATCAAATGTCAGAGACATTCCATCAGGGAATTCGATTAATCCCGATGCCATCATATCGACATCACCGTGTTCAGGGGAGAATAACGCATGCACGGTAACGGCTTCAGGTTCCTCTTCTAGAATGAATCTTGCTGCACTGATCGGATATACACCGACGTCATAGATGGACCCTCCGCCCATACTGCGGTCAAATCGAAAGTTCCCTTTATTAGATGAGCTATTAAATGTGAAATTACTATGTATACCTCGTAGCGTTCCGATTTCACCAGAGCGAATCACGTCTTTCATTAATTGATAGCGTGGATGATGACGATACATGAAAGCTTCAGCCCATTGAACGCCTGCTTGATGACAAGCAATAACCATCTCTTGAGTTTCTCGTGCATTCAGAGCTGCGGGTTTCTCACACAATACATGTTTGCCCGCTTGTGCGGCTTTGATCGTCCATGGTTTGTGAAGGTGATTCGGCAGTGGAATGTACACAGCGTCAATCTGGGAATCAGCGAGAAGTTCCTCGTAGCTTCCATAAGCAATCGGAATATTCCATTTTTGTGCAGTTTGTTGAGCTTTCTCTAGATGACGACTTGCAATCGCAACAACTTCACCTGTCTGTGACGCATGTATGCCTGGGATCACAGCACCCTGTGCAATACCTGCACACCCCATGATGCCCCACTTCAGTTTTGGCTGGGTCATAGACTTCAACTCCTTCAGTATGTAAATTTCATTATATTGTTATTATATATGATGAGTTATCTATAATGAATATAATATTATTTTGCATATTGTATCACGATCTTGTCATTGAGGTATATCGATGCATCGATCGACACGTGCACAAGATCGTATTGTCGACATCCTTGCGCTTATGCAAAAACAAGCATGCTTAAGGTCTATGCGCTATTCTATGCGATGTACGATGTGCGATATGCGATGTAAGATCAATGAAGTGTGGTTTTGAAGAGTAATAGAGAGATTGCGACTCCATAGTTGTAAACGCATACAATAATGAAGGCGCAATTGGGGTAGCCAAGAATGTCGGAGCTTATGTCGTAGCTGAATGCAAGTGGCTTACGTTATGTAGATCATTTTTGCGCAGTAAGGATGTGTTGCAAATTATGTTGTCGAAGCTTCGTAATCGGCACATGCTTGACGATGCGGTCTGTTGCGCTGAAGTAAACTTGGCCGTCTGATACTGCTTCGATTTTCCGGAGATTGGCATAACAGTCGGTATTCACTTTAAAAAATACAGGTTGTTCGATCATTCTTATAAGCTCATCTGAAGAAATTCGTTTTTTGATATTGAAATTTCTACCATGGAAACTCACTAACCCGTGTTGACCAACTCTAAAAAATAAGATGTCTTTCTCGAGCTGGAACTCTTCATACGTATTCATGGACTCTGTTGCTAAACTCATCGTTATCCCCCCTTTTTACTATATAACGATACTCATTAAGCTCTCTCATTTTACCATAATACCCATACGACTTATAGCACCAATATTTTCTATTTGCGTCTTCGTGATTGGTGTTGTAATGAATTCACATCATGTTTGGAGTTATCGATGTAAAAATTTTTGATTCGAACGATGTCGTACAGGCACGAATAGGCAAGAGTCTAAATACAATATAGGGGGGAAAGGAACGGTGATGTGCTTATATGCTAGGATGGTTAACTTTGACAGCTATTGTCATCAAGCAGCTTCATTGGCTCGTTGCGTACGTGAAGAACAATGCTTTTCCAAAACCGTTATCTGAAGCGGATGAAATGTTGCATTTGAAGCTCATGGCAGAAGGGGATCAAGATTCACGCAATCGGTTAATCGAACATAACTTAAGACTTGTTGCACATCTTGTGAAGAAATTCGACAATACAGGTGAAGACCAAGAGGATTTAATTTCGATCGGTACGATTGGATTAATTAAAGCGATAGAATCCTATTCTCCGAATAAAGGGACGAAGCTCGCTACGTTTGCAGCGCGATGCATTGAGAATGAGAACGTAATGTCTGTGGTGCGTTAGTTAGGACAGAGCAAATCCACCATATCATGCAAGGGAACTCCCTACACCAAGGGTTTAACTGACTAGCTAGATAAGAACGCAGTAAGGTATAATGATGAGGGAAGCATACCTGAGTATTAAGGATAACGGGCTGAAAGTCCCTATCAAGCATGAAGAAAGCAGGAATTGTAAATGGTCAAGCTGTTGATTGTTGATGATGATCCGTATATTCGAGAATTGATTCGCGTGTACTTACATAAAGCAGGTTTTCAGCTGTTTGAAGCTAGCGATGGCGTAGTAGCGATGGAAGTGATCACTCAGGAACAGATTGATCTTGTGGTCCTCGATATCATGATGCCGAATATGGACGGTTTTGTATTTTGCCAACAGTTGAGAGCGATTTCAGACATCCCCATCTTAATGATTACAGCAAAAAGTGAAGTCACCCACAAAATGCGAGGATTTAAGCTCGGTGCTGATGATTATCTCGTGAAGCCTTTTGATCCTCTTGAATTGGTTGCGCGCGTGAAAGCGATATTGAAACGAACGCAAATTATTCAATCGCAGCAAGTGCAATTCGGTCAAGTATTGTTAGATTACTCGAACTTAGAGGTCATTATCGATAAGAAAACACACTCCTTACCACTGAAAGAAATTCAACTGTTATTTAAACTCGCAAGCCATCCAGGTCAAATTTTTACAAGAGAACAATGTATTGTCGATATCTGGGGTCTTGATTACGAAGGTGATGATCGGACCATTGATGTGCACATCAAACGACTCAGAGAAAGATTCCTCCCTTATCGTGATCAGTTTCGAATCACAACTGTTCGTGGGCTTGGTTATCGTCTGGAGGTCATGCGATGAGAATTCGATCCTTATATGCACGAATGGTCATTACTTTTATATTGGTCGTTGTGGTGAGCTTGATGGTTTCTTTGATCATCACGCGCTTAGTGTATGGTCAACAAGTACTCGAACGCTTGCAGCAAGATTCGCTCATTCAAGGCAAACAAATCGTCAGATATATACTGGATAATCCTGATGAAGATGCACAAACTTACTTAGAAAGCCCTGAAGTACCGAAATCCTACAATTATAAGGTGTATCGTAAGATCGATCATACGGATGAAGGCGATCCAGGGATTCAACTTGAACAAATTGAGCATGTCATGCGAGGTGGTGTGTATCGCAGCGAAATCAGTTGGCCTTACTTCTACCAAGATGAAGTGGTGATTGGATTACCTTTTGAAGTGGGGAATCAGCATTTCGCTTTGTTCGTCAGTCCAGATATCAAAAACATGTTTCGTGAATTCGATCAGATATTCACTTCTTTATTTATCGTGATTCTCGTTATCGGGAGCATATTGATCTTGATTTCTTCCCGTTATTTGGTTACCCCGATTCGCTCAATTATACAAGCAACCGAAAAAATCGCACAAGGGAACTACCAAGTCAATCTTCGATTGAATCGAGAAGATGAGCTAGGGATGCTTGCCAAGAGCTTTAACCACATGGTAGGTGAATTGAAGCAAATCGAGCAAATGCGTCAAGATTTTGTATCTGACGTCTCACATGAGATTCAATCACCACTTACATCGATACGAGGGTTCTCGCTGATGTTGTTGAATGAAGATGCGAATGCTGCTGATCGCAAGCGGTATTTACAGATTATTGCAATTGAAAGTGAACGGCTGTCTAAGCTTACAGATAATTTACTGAAGCTTGCTTCATTAGATTCAGATCATCATCCACTCCATATGCAGACGTATCGACTCGATGAGCAATTGCGTCAAGCCGTCATTCATTCAGAACCTCTGTGGCGCGAGAAACAATTGACGGTGAAGCTTGAATTGAATGATAGTGACATTCTTGCAGATCGAGATCAACTGATGCAAGTGTGGACCAACATCATGAGCAATTGTATCAAATTCTCAAAAGATAGAGGACATATCGAGATTCAGCTTAGAAGGGATCAAGAATTTGTTGTGATCCATTTTACGGATCAAGGTATAGGGATATCAGACGAAGCAATATCACATATATTTCAACGTTTCTACAAATGGGATACAGCACGTAATCGAACGCAAGGTGGAAGTGGATTAGGTTTAGCGATTGCACACAAAATCATCAGTCTTCATCACGGAACGATACATGTAACGAGTAAGCTGGGTCAATGGACGACTTTGGAAATCAAGTTACCTGTACCTGCTAAGAACGTTTCACATTGGCTTGGGAATCAAAATGAAGGATGATGTTTCGGAGTTGTTCATATTGAGTTCACAAATCATGGATATACTTGTTTATATAAATATTTTAGGAGAGTGAACCATGCAATTTCTGACTAAAATTAGTTTGAAAAACATCATTGCAGTTATTATTTTATCGGTTTTTGTATTAGGCGGTGGATATTTGTCCGCGACGCAAATCAAACTACAGACCTTCCCGGATATTACGTTTCCTGCACTTTTTGTGCAAGTACAATATTTCGGTGAAAGCGCTGAAGATATTGAGAAAAATGTAGTTACAGTGATTGAACAAAGTTTACTAGGTCTCAAAAATTCCGAATCCATTACAAGTACTTCTGCAGAGAATTTTGCAACGGTATTCATCTCATATCCGTTCGGATCGGATTTGGATGAACTCGTAAACAAGACAGAAGATGCGATTGCAAAATTGGATTTACCTGAGCAAGCCAAAGTAAGCGTACTGCGCTTATCTTTTGACTCCGTACCGATCTATCAAGCTGCAATTTCGACGCAAGATAACGGTGATATCCAAACTACACTAGAAAATGAGTTATTGCCTCAATTGCAAAAAATAGATGGTGTTGGAACCATCAAGTTAATAGGTACGACCTCACAAGAAATCCGTGTAGAAGTTGATCAGACCAAAGCATCAGCGTTGGGCATTACGCTTCAAAGCATCCTATCGACGATGAAATCGCAAGATTATGTATTGTCACTAGGTTCTGTTCAGCAAGCAAGTGGGTCAATTCCCGTAAGCTTGAGCTCAAGCATGGATAGCTTGGCGCAATTAGAAGATATGGAACTTCCTGCTGGATTCGGTGGCGGATTTGGTGGCGCTTCTTTTCCTGGAGCACCTTCAGCATCTGGAACATCTACTGCAGCCGACACGAATACTCCTGCAACACCTGTTGTAACCAAATTATCAGACATCGCTGAAGTGGTGATGATCAATAAACAAACCGAAATTTCGCGATATAACGGTCAACCGAGTTTAATTCTTGAAGTCACGAAGTCTCAAGAAGCGAATACAGCTGAACTCGCGAATGCTGTGAAATCTGAAATCGAAGAAATTCAAAAAACAACAGAGTTGAATTTAAATGTTATTTTTGACCAAGGTGCGGAAGTAGAGAAATCTGTATCTACCTTAGTCAAAGAGGGTCTGTATGGTGCTTTATTCACATCGCTTGTGATTTTGTTATTTTTACGTAATTTCCGTGCGACGTTGATTGCGATTTTCTCGCTTCCCTTATCGATATTTATCACGATTACGGTGATCGATCAATTCGGCTACACGCTTAATATTATGACTTTGGGAGGATTAGCGGTATCGATTGGTCGAATCGTAGATGATAGTATCGTGGTCATCGAGAATATATTCCGTTGGCGCACAGATAAAGGCAAGGATGTTACAGGAAAAGCGCTTATTTATAAAGCGACATCTGAAGTATTAGGTGCAATTTCTTCCTCTACATTCGCTACGGTCGTCGTGTTTCTTCCTTTAGCCTTTGTTTCAGGGATTATCGGGGAATTCTTCCGTCCATTTGCAGTGACGGTTGTAGTTGCCATTATTAGTTCATTGCTCGTTGCAGTTGCAGTGATTCCTGTGTTGGGACATTTATTCCTGAATAAAGTCAAGCATCAAGAAAAGGAAAGTCGATTCATTCTCTGGTTTGAAAGAGTCTTGATAGGCGCATTGAAACGTAAAGCGATCGTCATTATCACTGCTGTGGTCTTACTGTTTGGTTCATTTGGTTTCATCCCTTTGCTCGGGTTATCTTTCCTGCCATCCAATGCAGAGCCTACGCTTGAAGTGAAATTGAAATTACCTGCGAATACGAAGTTAGATGAAACCGACGTCGTCGTGAAACAAATCGAAACCTATCTAGAAAGTGTTCCTGAAGTGACCGATAGACAAGTAGCGATTGGTTCACAAGGCAATGATCCATCTTCGTTTGGAATACCAAAAACCAATGAAGCCCTTATCACGATCAAATTAAATGTAGACACGGAAGTTGATCCTGTATTAGAACGATTAACCGAAGAATTAAATGTGTTCGTCAAAGAAATTGATCCAGATGCACAAATTAATGTGCAACAACAACAAGGTGGCGGACCTCCTTCAGGAAACAATGTAACTGTAAATTTATTTGGTAATGATCCGAAGCAACTAACACTCGCTGCTTCTCAAATTGAAAGTTATATGAAGCTTAATGATAATTTGAAAAACATTTCGAATAATTTGAAGGAAGTTCAACCAAAATGGATCATGACGATCAATGAAACAGGTAAAGCAGCGAACGTCAATGCTTTCCAAATTGTGGAGACGGTGAACCCCTATTTACGTGCACTCGATGCAGGTGAATTCAAACTCGATGAAGTAGACTGGAAAGTTACTGTGTCCTATGCTGAACTCGTAACGACGCAAGCACAGTTAGAAGCGATCAACATTATGACTGCACAAGGAATGAAGAAAATCGGAGATATCGCAGCCATATCTCAAGCTGAAGCGCCTGTGTCGATTAACCATCAAGATGGTCGATCAGCTGCACAAGTAAGTGCAATCATCAAAGGTTCTGATGTGACCCAAGTATCGAATAAAGTCAAGCTTGACTTGGCCGCATTGACGTTACCTCAAGGAGTTGAGTATAGCAGTGGCGGAGGGTCGGATGATATTATTGATGGATTCATTGATCTCGGGATTGCTGTCTTAGTAGCGATTGGACTTGTATTCCTTGTATTGAGTATTACGTTTGGTGGTTTGTTAACGCCAATGATCATTCTTTCATCATTGATCTTCATTCCGATCGGTTCATTATCGGGGCTATTGATTGGTGGTCAAACGCTTTCGATTAGTGCAATGATTGGTATCTTAATGTTGATCGGTATCGTAGTTACCAATGCCGTGGTGTTGTTAGATCGTGTAGAGAAAAATCGTAAATCAGGAATGGAAATTCAGGATTCTCTGATTGAAGCAAGTAAAACGAGAATGCGTCCGATTCTGATGACGGCAGCTGCAACGATATGTGCATTGTTACCGCTTGCCTTCTCGACATCGACCTCAGGTCTCATCTCTCAAGGATTAGCGATTACCGTGATTGGCGGATTGACGACATCTACGCTACTGACATTGATTTTCGTTCCTGTGTTGTATTCGATATTCGGGAAATATCGTAAGATTACAGTAGGACAAGATGAATTGTAGGATGTAGCTCAGATGAAAGATGTAGTGATAAATATAAGGATAGAAGCCTAGCTCGTCGATGAATAGAGGCTTCCCCGAAGTAGATCAATGATATGCTCCCCATACGGTAGACAGGTTAAATCATTCAAACTTGTTGCTGTGAGGGGGGCTTCTCTATGCACAGAAAAACATATAGCTCACAAGATTAGCGACATGGCGGCGGCGACATAAAGTGTATCCCGGTGATTATTTTCACTTTATGGCTAAGCATCCGAGTTTTCCCGAAGGATCAGGTAACGAGAACCAAAACGATGATTCCGGAAATCCTTATGAATCGCTATTTCAGTTTCTCAAATAATGGAAAGCTTCATCTTGTAACTTTCGCTGAATAGCGTATAATTTTTATGAGGTATTCATCCGAAATTAAATGGAGTGTTCATATGAGAATTGGTGCGATTGAAGCAGGTGGCACGAAGTTTGTGTGTGGGATTGGAAATGAGCATGGTGTGATCGAAGAGCGCGTCAGTTTCCCTACCGAGCTCCCCGAGCAGACGATGGAGAATGTGATCGCGTATTTTCGTGATAAGCATGTGCAAGCGATAGGTATAGGTACGTTCGGTCCGATCAATATAGATCCAGCCAGTCCGCAGTATGGCTATGTGACGACGACACCGAAGCCGGGGTGGTCTAATTACAATTTCCTAGGTGCATTGAAGCAACAGTTCGCTGTCCCTTATGGATGGGATACCGATGTGAATGCTGCTGCGCTCGGGGAAGCTTGTTGGGGTGCAGCGCAAGGGTTAGATAGCTGTGTTTACTATACGATTGGGACAGGTGTCGGTCTTGGTATATACACAGAAGGCAAGTTGGTTCACGGCTTGGTGCATCCTGAAGGTGGACATGTGATGACAAGACGGCATCCCGATGATCATTACCTAGGATTCTGTCCTTATCATGGGGATTGCTTAGAAGGTTTAGTAGCAGGTCCAGCGATTGAAGCGAGATGGAAGCAGAAGGGAAGCGAACTGCCTATCGATCACCCGGCTTGGGAGATGGAAGCTTACTATCTTGCGCAAGCAGTAGCGGGAACGATCCTTACGCTTTCTCCGAAGAAAGTGATTTTGGGCGGAGGAGTCATGAAGCAACTTCACTTATTCCCCATGATTCGACAACACGTCTACACACAATTGAACGGCTATGTGAATGCGGAAGCGATACTTCACGGTATGGATCAGTATATTGTACCACCTGGTCTAGGAGACAATGCCGGACTATGTGGCGCTGTAGCACTTGGCCTTAACGCACAAACGTATTGATTGAACCAGTGATCCCAATGGATAAGAACTGTATCATAGTGAACATCGATACACCATGAAGATGAGACCGACTCCTCGTATGCTGAGAAGTCGGTTTATACGTATGTGCCTAAAGGATTCCTTCTGGCGTAAAGAATCAAGGTGGTAGTGAACGGATACCTGTCATATGCTATATGCGGAGGGGATGCGGATGGTAACATTCATAGCTAGCGAAGCTGCGCCGGAAATCCGGCAAGCGTGTTATGCATATCTGTACGCGAAATACGCAAGGAGGTGTGTGAATGATCGCACTGTATGCGCGAGTATCGACCGAGGAACAAGCGAAGAAAGGTCATTCTTTGAGCGACCAGTTACGAGCGTGTCGCCAAATCGCTTGTAGCGAACACATCCAAACCTATGTCGATGATGGATACTCAGGGGAGTTCCTTGATCGTCCTGCACTCACACAGCTTCGCCAAGACATCTTGCAAGGGGTGATCGGCGAAGTCATATGTTATGATCCTGATCGACTGTCACGCAAACTGATGAACCAACTGATTATCACAGAAGAATGGGAAAAACGCGGAGTGGTCATCCGATTCGTCAGTGCATCTTATGAAAAAACACCTGAGGGTTCGTTGTTTTATCAAATGCGCGGTGCGATCGCAGAATTCGAAAAAGCGAAAATCAACGAACGGATGAGTCGTGGACGAACGGAGAAAGCTCGCCAAGGCAAAGTTGTCAAAGATTATCACATTTATGGATACAGTTTCGATCGCCACCATGCACAACTGAAGATTGTAGAAAACGAAGCTTCCATTGTACGCTATATATTCGATGTATTCACTTCACCTCACCCTTCGATCAGAGGGATGAATGGGATCGCTCTTCATTTAACGGAACAAGCAGTACCGACCAAACGCGGAGCACGGGTGTGGCATCGGCAAGTCGTGCGCCAGATATTGATGAATCACACCTATACGGGAACTTTTTATCAGAACAAGTGGAATACCGAAGGCATGCTCGCTAATCGTCATTCGCAAGAGAAAATCACCATGAAACTTCGACCTGAATCACAATGGATCGCTGTCAAGTGTCCAGAAATTATCTCAATCGAGCAATTCGATCGAGCACAAGCATTATTAGCAGTATGCAAACGACGACATGTGCAAGCGGGTTCTCATTCTTATTTCTTATCGGGTCTTGTGCGCTGTGGTGAATGTGGGAACACGATGACAGGAAGACGCAGACGGCATTGGAGCAAAGATGAATTCGTATATACAGATGTAAAGAATACAGCAGGTGCTAGACATAGAGGATGCGGAATGACCATGAAGTGTGAACTTCTTGATCAAGCAGTTTGGGATCGTGTTGCGCAGTGGTTGTTTGATGCGACAGAGATCGCATCTGCTCCACAACCTGAAGTTACTTCGAAGCCTGATCAACACATGATGCTACAGATTCAACTAGAGCGAATCCAACAGCAGAAGAAACGACTGATCAGATTGTTCACCGTTCATGAAGATCTCGCCGATGAACTCGTGCAAGCTGAATTCGAACAGTTAGTCGGTCAAGAACGAATACTTCAATCGCAGATAGAGACGCTCGCCATTCACTCCTTATCCTTGCCATCCGTCGTGTCATGTTCTCTAGTGGAATGCCTCTTGCAATGCGCTGACGAGAATGAGAAGCTCCTGACAACAGATGACAAGCAAGTGATGATGCGTCAAGTGGTGAAAGAAGTATGGGTCTATCCTCAAGCCATCGAAATTCGAAGCTTCTGAACACATATCGTACAGACGAGTTCAGCATCATTAGTCTAGACAGTAGGTTCGAGATTCTCATGCACCTCCGCTCACTCAAGAAATCGCGTAAAGATGTATCCTTACACGATCCAATTGGCAAAGACAAAGAAGGCAATGAAATCACACTGATCGATGTATTGGGTTCAGATGCAGATGTGATCTACGAGCAAGTCCAATTGGATATGGAGCGGGTCAAACTTTATGAACATTTAACTATTCTTGATGATCGTGAGAAGGAAGTCGTCATGGGAAGATTCGGATTGGAGCAAGGTGGGGAGGAACGCACACAGCGAGAGATCGCGAAGGAGCTCGGCATTTCTCGCTCGTATGTGTCCCGGATTGAGAAGAGGGCGCTCATGAAACTGTATCATGAACATTATAAAGTCAAGAAATGAAATTCAAGGAGCACGGGATCGTAAGTAATTCAAGGGACACGTTCTGCAAGAGACGCATAGGGGTTTCCTTGCGTTATTCCTGTTTGTACACGCGCTCACCTGTGGATCGATTGTAGTGTACCCGATAGGTAAAGCCATCTGAAGGATCAATGAATACTTCTCCTGTGCGCTCCAACTGACCAGATCAAGAAGAGCAATCCCCCGATCTCGATCATGACTGTGATCAGTAACAATGTTGCAGAAGTACCTAGTCCAGTCACGATCGTTTCTCTACATGAACTGCAGTACCATATGCAACAATCTCACTCATAGTCGAACCGATGTCTCCACTATCGAAACGCATCATGATGATGGCATTGGCACCCATCGCATGAGCATTCTTCACTAATCGATCCATAGCTTGCTTACGAGCATCTTCAATCATTTGTGTGTATTGCTTGATTTCGCCGCCAACAATTCCTTTCAATGTAGCCAAGATGTCACCACCAAGTCCACGCGCTCGAACGACAACTCCGAATGTTGTTCCGTATACTTCTGTTACTTCATAACCAATGATGTTCTCTGTAGTCGTGACGATCAAGGGTATTCCTCCTTTGGATAAGTGAATTCCAATCATCTATAGTACGTTTTAAGACGAGAAAAGGTTCAAATTGAGAATCTCTCTAAACAATTGACAATATTTATTGGGATCGCTTAGCTTAATCACTGGAAATACAGGTAATCGTTCGAATAAAGCAAGATGAGGAGATACGCTGCATTCAAAAAACATGTATTGATGCGTTCCTGGTTGTTCATTTGATTCATTGAATGGGATTACCCATAAAGACGGAATTATAGAGCATGTCCACACGCCAATTGGTTATCAGTGTTATTTCGGTGAAGACCAAGGGATTCCTGTTGAATTGGAAGCATTAAATACCAAAAAGGGCGAGCCTTCCAAAAGATGATCATTGCACAGCATGGCAAAGCACATTTAGATGCAAGTGATCTACATGAGCAGTCGAATCATGAAGTGTAAACGCAGAACAAATCTTCGAAGATAGACCGTATGCTCTCAGTATTTACTGAGATAATAGGTTTTCGTCATTCAAGGATTTCGAACTTTCAACTTTAGTCACGCCATGAACAAGATGATACGCCTAACGACACGCACTTGTGACGGTAGGCGTATCTTCTTGTGCGCCACGTATGGCGCGTAAAGAGGTGGTGAAAGTCCGCTATGGGGGCTGGCAGTTGCCCACCATTAGCCAAGAGCCATATGCGATCTATCGCTGTAACCAACACCCGCCTAAAGCAGGTAGGATACGTAATTTTCTCGGATTATCTATGGACTGTAAAAGTGTAAACGTAGGAACCTCCGTATAACGAACGGTACTTACGGTGGTGTGGAAGGTCGGCTGATCAATTAATGTTCAGCTTCCAATCCGATACACATCTCTTTTTCCCTTAAGTACCGCAGTGTACTGCATGGCTAGTCAATGATTGTTCAGAAGAAACAGATAAGGTGATGTCAGTGCGCTGTATCGGCCGGATGTTATATTGTTACAGAGACTGACTCATTTGATTCTGTTACAAAACAATCAACAGATGGATCGCTTTTTGCATGGGAAAGAACGTTCACCCGTAATACAAGATTCAACGCTATGGATCAATATATGAATCGGGTATGGTGGTAATTCAGGTGAAGTCGATTTAAAACCAACGACACCAAACACAAGTCGGAATCCACTTGTATGTGGAGGTGAATGTTAATGGGAAATGACGTCGGCTGGATGCGCATGATTCGCACAAGTCAGTCCATATCGCTGGTCACTAACCAGCTTCCATCGAAAAGAGCTACAGCTAGATCGTGCAAGGCCAATATGTATCGAAGACCAGTTTCGTTGAAGAGTGGGGGAAAGGGAGCCTGTGCGAGGCTTATTTTTTTATGAAGTGTATCGAAGCGACAGAAAAAATTCATACAAATATTTATATATATAATACATAAAAATATTAATGCTAATATTTCCATACATCTACGGCTATTCACCTGCGAAAGATCAAGCAAGCAGAGAGAATTCGATGAAATGCTATGTGATGGTGCAGGTTGAACTGCACTGTGGTTACGATAGTTGAACGATCTTCTAATAGAAATCTTCCAGGGAGGATTCTTGTTGTTCATCGGGGTCTACCATGTACATGCAATAATAACCTATTCATATATATTTATAGCAACTATTGTAAAATATATATATGAATGGTAGAATACTTCAACATCTATTTTGAATCTTCTCTGTATGTTCGAGTCGTTTGTGGAATCTTGGGTTTCATGCTTACGCGATCTCATGATGCCTTCCTGTACTGTGTGCGATTATGTATATGATTGTTCGATGTATGTTCGTCTTCATGTTCTGCGATTTCGATTCTATAGCTTCATGGGTATTCAATAATAGATTCACTTTTCCATAAGGAGTCTATGTCCATGCCTTTTCTGCACAAAACACTTTCCCTATTGCTGACGATCACGCTCTTGACGACGCCGCTACTAGCTGTCCATGCGCAAGCGGTGCAATCCGTTCAGTTAGAATCTCTCCAAGAAGCCACGATGGCTTCCATCCGTTCATCTATAGGTTCAGACATCACACCACTCGAATCATACTCCGAAACCCGTAGCGGAGATCTGCAATCCGACACGAGAAATACACGATTCCAGATCTATGGCAATGGGCAGACCATCCAAGTCGGACAATCCGCTACCGTCCGAGCAGGGTTCTATACTCCACATGCTTCCTGTATCGTCACAGAAGAAGATCCATACGGCAATACCCTACGATCATCGACATATACCAACGTGGCCGGTAATGGTGCGTATATCACGTACACGTCATCTAGGTTCACTACACCAGGCGTATATTCGATCCGCTATCATTGTCCAGATACGAATACGCATGCATACGACGATGTATTTACGATCTATGTCGTCTCTGCAACACCTGCACCGACACCGACGATAAGACCGACAACCACACCCTCTTCATCGATTCGTCCGACACAGACTCCATCGCCTACACCTACCCCTCTACCGACAGCTAGCGATGACTATGCCAATACATCTTTAGGCGCGTATGCACTTTCAGACCGTAGCGAAATCACAGCCAAGATCAACTATGCTGGAGATATCGACTTCTTTACGTATACCGCCATCACCAGCGGAAGCCATACCTTCCGCTCAACAGGGATAAGTGATATGTATGGGTATCTGCTCCATGCCCAAGGGCAGACCCTCGCTTCGAACGATGACAGTGAAGGATCGCTCAACTTCAAGATCACGTATACCCTCACAGCAGGACAAGTGTATCATCTGAAAGTCAAACATTACTCAAGTAGCCAAACAGGGGCATATGGCCTAAGGATCGAATCGCCGAATATCGATCGACAGCCCCCAACGATACCAACGAACCTCCGTGCAGAGACGATCGGCAAAACCAGTCTGATGCTATCTTGGGATGCCTCGACAGACGATGTCGGCGTGACAGGCTATGACATCTACCAAAACGACCAACGCATCACGACCATCCCCGGTAACATGTATACCGTTACAGGACTGACCTCCAATACGAAGTACCGCTATCATGTCCGAGCTGTCGATGCAGCGGGAAATGTCTCAGGGAACTCCCTGACACTCGAACAAGCGACGCAACCCGACTGGTATATCTACAGCCAAGTCGATGCACAAGGCATCACGACCGACTTCTACCTCTCCGAGCTCGGCGGCAGTATCGAAGGGAAGACTTCACCTATACAAGCCATCGCCAAACGAAGCGACGAACAGTATTACACAGAGCTCGTCTACCGCAATGACACATGGGTCAAAACCGGCACGACGTGGACGTACAATCCGATCACTACACCGTATAGCTCGTATGGGAAGAAGTTAGTGATCCCCCCCAGTATCATTCCGATGAAAGCCTGGATGGAAGATGGCGTCAAACGCGGGATGTCTACACTGTATTCGATGGTGGGCATGACGCCTGATGAACTCACAGAAGAAAATAAACAAAAGATCAAGCATGGAATACTAGCCAGCTTTGATGACAATGTCTTATTTGGATTGTTGAAATGGACGGATCTGCTAGACGTCCAAGATCGGGAAAATGACTATTACTATTGGCGAGCCAAAGCGTTCATGGATTCAGCGTTCTATTACATCTTCTATGTCAGTGAATATGCTTCACTCACTGCAGCAGCCATCGCGATGGGAACTGCAGGATTACCGATTACGATGGTACTCACGGTCACCGTCATCGGTGCAACGGCAATCGAGCTAGGATCAGGTGAACTGACGCAGCTCGCCAGTATCCTCAGTGTGAGTCGATGGGTCAATCCGATACGAGTTCTAAAAGCGAATGCATTGAGGTCCCATCAATTCAGTTCCGTGAAGTTGAAGAACACACCAGAGTATAAAATACGGCATGGCCTACGAGATATCCCAGCGATCCATAAAAAGATAAAAACCGCTGAAAAAGCCAATGAAGATATGAAAACAAGCAGATATACAGAATCTCCTTATATGCCCGGTACCAAGGTCACTGAATACACATTAGCGAAGACAACCCATTTTGTTAGAGTCTATAATCCTGCGTATCAAGAGCCCCAAGGACAATTTATTATTAAATTAGAGGATATTAAGGACAGTAGAGGAAACTATCTAACAGCTGCACAAATCAAGGATAAGTTTGCCATACCCCATATGCCAACGTTAGTACAGAATGTCGAAGTGCCCGCAAATACCGTCATGCAAGCAAGTATAGCTAACAAGCTTCCCCAATGGGGCAATGGCGGTGGATTGCAGTTTGATTTTAAGGGTGTGAGGGCGGGGG
>CAMCVV010000024.1 GCA_945881905.1 Paenibacillus alvei | reverse complement strand
CCACCATTCAATCCACTCGCCGAAACTGTAATCTGTGCACTGGGATCTTCGCTACTCTTTGTAGGTGTGACTGTAATGCTAGCAGTCTTCGCTAGAATACGCGCAGTATATCCGGTTAAGGTATACGTATTTACTGTAGGTGACCATGCGCCCTCACTTAACGCAATCGCACTAATCCCAGGTACTAACCGATTGATGGTTATGGTAATGGTTCTAGGTGAACCTCCGCCTGTAGGGGTTACAACCATCGTAATGGTATTGGTACCGGTATTTAATGGAATTAACTGACTTGCTACTCCATTAGCAACAGCTATTCCATTCACAGTAACGGATTCACCATTGTAGACACGTGGAGTAATCGCGATGTCGTTCATGCTTAAATCTTTATCCAGTAAATCCACGGTATATGCATTCACTGAAGTAGAATAAGCTGGATTTAAAGTGCCGCGACTGATTGTGAATAAATCATTTTCCCGCATGACAGTCAGTGTATAAGCGCGCGTTACATCTGGATATATAGTGCTTTTATACATGATGGTAATGACTTTTGGAACCCCTTTTTCCAAAGGAATAGAAGTCGAAGGATCTCCACTTGCTATATTAAGCACTTGACCATTGTTCCAACCATCTGCTGATATATCGAACAACGCGACAATGTCTGCTTCATTTGCAAGCGGTGAAAGTGTAATACTACTGACATTGAATGGAACTTGAGCTGTATAACTTAGCGTTTCTGCTTTCACTACAGGAGTGACTTGTCCAGCACTTAACGTTAAATTCGCTAAACCCGGAACAATCCGTTGTATATCAATAGTGTATGTCTTCGCTGTTCCTCCCCCTAAAGGCGTCACCACAACCGGAATGAGGTTTGAACCTATTGTCAAATTAGTGGCTGTATACACACTACCGCTGCTTTTAGGTTGCCCATTGATTGTCACTGTTTCCGAATTATACACATTGGGTGTGATGTCAATACTCGTCATATTGATGTTCTTATCAATCAATTTGACGGTATAGTTCGTAGTCGCAGGATCATATTGCGGACTTAATTCCGCTCCTTGATTAAAGGTAAGCAAATCTTTTTCTCTTGTGATACTTAATTGATAAGCTTTGTTTTCGCTATATGTCGCACTATTATAAGTAATCGTAATCACTTTCGTTTCACCTTTGGCAATAGGAATAAACTCACTTGCCGATCCACTTGTGATGGATTTAGCCACACCATTATTCCAACCTGGAGCTTGAATGGTCATCTTTGCGTTAGGGTCTATGGGACTCATCGTAGGTGTCACTCTGATACTACTTTCCTTAGCAGGAATGCGCGCACTATAGATGAGCGTATTCGGATCTACAGCAGGAGTTAATTGTCCCGCACTCAGTGGCATGTTTATTATACCTGGTATATTGCGAACGACTGTTACTGTATATGATTTCGTAGTATCGTCTGTTTGGGTCACATCGACTTGGATCGAGGTATTGCCTGAGAGTAAAGAAATAGATGCACTTGCGGTTCCACTTGAGACAAGTGTATTGTTGACTTTCACAGTTTCCCCACTATATACAGTTGGAGTTAACGTAATGCTGTTAACCGCATAGTTAATATCTGTCACTTGATAATTCATGATACTCGGATCAAACGATGGCGTAAGCGTCCCTTGACTTAACGTGATTAAATCTTTTTCGCGTGTAATATTTAATGTATAGATCCGAGTCACACCCAGCTGATTACTTCTATATTCTACGGAAATGACATTATTGCTTCCTTTGGTCAATGCAATCAAGGTACTTGCGCTGCCACTCGCTACAGTCTGCGATGCACCATTAGCCGTAATGGTAATGGTCGCGTTAGAGTCATCTGCAGTCTTGGTTGGCGTAATCGAAATATTTGATGTAGTAGAAGGCACGCTCGCGCTGTATGTGGGTTGCTTAATACTGACAGCAGGCGATAATGTTCCTGTGCTTAATGCCATGCCTGTAATACCCGGGACGACACTATTCACTGTAATATTATATGTTCGCTTCAATGTTCCATCACTACTGGTGACTTCTACTGGAATGATGTTTGCGCCTTCTACTAACGAAATCGCGCTGCTTGCTGTTCCGCTAGCTACTCCTGTACCCTTGACTTTGATGGTTTCACCGGCATTTGCTGTCGGTGTGAACTTAATGGTGTCTGTATCCGCTACAGTGACGTTATAATTATATACGGTTGGATCAAAACTAGGTGTAAGTGTGCCACTGTCTGTCTGCAAATCGATTAACGCAGGAAACAAGATTTGTGTCGTAACTTTACCGCTATTTTGCCATACTGAGCCAAGTGTAGCATGTGTCACCGTAAGCCCGACGTCATCTTTAGTGAGAGTAACTCCTAATGGAACATCTATTGTGACATCGATTGTTGCACTTCCTCCACTTCGATTGATCGTCACTGAATTGCTTGAAAGCGTTGGTGTTGCATCTACTTGTGAAGTCGCACTCACATTAAATACATCACTTGTCACACCATTCGCTGGATCTTCGAAATTCATCACGAAAAACCGATATGTGACAGCATTTCCTGCTTTTACTGTCTGGCTTGGCGGAGGAATAATTACTAGTTTCCCTGGTTCTGTCCATTGTACCGTTGCTTTTGTATTCCATGTTTCCCCTAAATTAAGTCTATCTCGTGTCCATTGTAAATAAAATCCAGTATCTGTATAAGAGCTATCTACTGTATCCTTTATAGCTTTTTGATATGCCAAGAGTTTCCCTGTCTGAATATTTCCTGCAAAATATCCTCTGATAGGTGAATTCGCATCTGCCACCACACTCATGACTCCAGCAACATCTATCGTATTATTTTTGACGTACGCGGTTTGAAGACTCGAGCTATAGTAAGCATTGCCATAGTCTTCTCCACCATTCTTCGTATCGCCACCGAAAGTAAGCCATATATTTCTATAATATTTGGAAAATGTGCTTGAAGGAAATACATTTGTGATTGCCCATTCAATATCATAACTCCTAGTTCCCGGAAGATACGTAATTGTTTTCACAACTTTAAGATAAGGATTATCGGGTTGTAAGTAATTCGTTAGACTGACTATATTAGGACCTAATTTGGTTAATGTCCCAGGTTGATACTTATCAAATAAATGATACTTCGAAGTATTATAAGGTTCAGTATAATGACCTGATGAAGAAGAATTATAATCGTATTGCACATCATAATAGATTTGTGTTACAAAATCTTTATCATGATCGTATTGCGAGACATAATCGTAATACAAGCTCCCGTATGCATCTGGTGTTTTTTGCCATAAATGGGTCTCAATATTCCCATATCTGTCCACCACGACTTTAAGCGGATTCGCGCCATTTGTTCCACCACCTAATGTGATTCTCTCTGCTGGGTTATCTGGTGTTTCATTGTATGGAGGTAACATAATATTCGTCTTCGCAGTCGCTGTAACCGGTGATATTGGAACTCCTACTCTCTGATCTGTTAAAGTCACTGTTATCTCATCAGACGTCAGCTGTGTATCCGGTGGAACATCAATGACTGTATTAATGAAAATTTTTCCTCCACCGCGGTTGATGGTTGTTACATTATTGGTGTAAAGACCTGACAAAGTAGGGGTGATATCCACGTTTGAATTAAGCGAGATTTGAAAATCATCTTTCGTGATGGTTCCATCTACTGGCAAATCATTGATTGCAAGGAATTTATGTCTGATTGATTTCCCGACTTTCGTCGTTTGCGACGCAGGAGCAATCATACCTACTTGACCAGGTTTACTCCACTGCATTTCGAATTTATAGCTAGAAGATTGTCCTGGATTGAGAACTTCTGTGATCCATTGGAAATAATACCCTGCATTCGTTAAACTAGAATTCACTGTGTTTGGTAAATCTTTTCGATGACCTACTGCATTGTTTAAATCAGTAATATTTCCAACCATATAATTTATGAATGGTGTATCTGGACTTGATGTAATGCTCATCATACCTGCATATGGACTCGCATCATTTTTGAAATAAATCGTAGACATCTCTGGTTCATAGTAACCAGTAGATTGTGCTATGCCTCCTGGTGTGACGTTACCCCCATATTTAAAGTTTATCGCTACAATTTGATCTTGTAGATGATCATTAATGAACTTCCATTCCACTTGCATCTTACGACTACCTGGTACATAGGTAATGATTTTTTCAGCAGATACGTTGTAAGTCCCAGCGAAGTTGGGATATCTTAATTTCACTGTATTGGCATCTATTTGCGTTAACACAGGTGTATTTATATAATCAAATGTCCATGATTGATTCATGAAATAAGGTTCGCTTGTATAGCTATCCCCGAATTCGTTACTTCCACGAACATGTCGTTGAACACTTGCCCTCCCACCTACATCTTTCCCATTATTATATTGAGGCATATAAGCATAGACAGTACCACCTACAGAAGAAGGTTGCCATAAATAAATACCTAGTTCTCCGTTGCGATTAATCTCGATCTTCAACGGATTATTGCCATCTGCACCTCCACCAAGTGTAGCCATGTTCCCTGTTATGATTTCTTGAACTTGTGAAGCCTCTGTAGCATTAGCGCTCGGCGTTATCGCAAATAGTTGAACGAATATCGTGAGGAGGAGGATTACATTTGTATAATACATCATGGTTTTTTTCATTCTAATTTCTCCTTTAACTTGCAACTTTTATTTAAGAAATGATCGCATCGCATAAAAGATGTACCTCTGATGGTGATGGTGATGGTTTCCAAAAAAACAATTTGCAGTGAAAAGTTCGGAGCGAATGTATGTGACTGACATTGATCAGCAAGTAACCATTTTGTGAAATTAATTTACATATTTTATTTATAATTAATTATAAATATCAATAAATACACTCCTTTTATTTGGTATAAAGAATAGTTATTTTAAACTTATTATCTATAATGTATCTGAACATTTTCTGAACATTCACTTCACACATGGAGAAATGTGACATCCTGATACAAGAAGTCAGTGCTTGTGCACTGACTTTGACTTAACAGCTTCAGCCCAAGAATCTCTTCTCGACTTATCTCTTCTTTGTTGCAATTTGGATGTCGCCCGAACCCCAATAAGTACTATCAATATCTGAGAAATATGAACTCTTCGGCGGTTGGGAAGGAATATTCCCTAGCACTCGATTGAGCATCACAACTGTCTCTACCCGATTAATTGTATCGTCAGGACGAAATGTGCCTCCTGGGTCCCCTCTCATATAACCAGCTTTCACTACTTTTTCAATCGATGATTGATATTGATGTTTGCTGATATCCAATAAATTCGATGGACCTGTTGTATTTAAATCAAACCATTTCACTAGAATGTCAGCCATTTCCCCGCGTGTCATTCCTCGATCAGGTAAGAATTGAGAGGGGGTGTACTGTGACATAATCCCTTGAACACTTACTTCCCTAATCGCTTCATACGCCCAGTGGGACGTGGATACGTCTTTGTAGGACGTGTCTTTCACTATTACGTCTTTTTCTGATAAGCGTGAAATAATCATAGCGATTTCACTTCTGGTGATAATGACCCCAGGTTTAAACGTACCGTCGGGGTATCCACTGATATAAGCTGTATTACCGATTTGGGCATTTGTCATGCTTAATAGATTGAATGTACTGAATTTTTTAGTGTAAACCCGATAGTTCAGTCCACAATCTGTTTGGAGTAATTGACCTTTCTCGAGAGACACTTCACCGTCACTATGTTGCACATACACAGCAATATTGTTTATGAATGATTGACGTGCTATCGGATTCGAAGGAATTACACTCGGATCGACAATGATATCTAATAAGACTTCACGGTCTTGTAGATTCGTAACGATCGAGATAGGTTGATACATCTTCGATATCTCAATTTTTTCTCGTAAAATATTGGACACATTTGTTTGAATTTCATTCTTTTTTTCTTGACTGATCATTTGTTCTTTCTTAGAATCAATTGACATCGATATCTCTTCGGGCAAATCTTTGAATGAATAATTGGGTATTCGCTCACATACACGGTTTGATATGATTGAGAGTCCTGCACCGCTATCAGAGATGGCATCAAGAGTTCCCTTAGCTAAGGAAATCCTTATTTGGGATACTTCATTACTAGGATCTTTGACTTGGAGCTGTAACGTTTTATCTGTATATTTGGATAATTGATTGATTGCTGCTAGTGCTTCACTTGCCGACAAGTCGACTTGGTTGACGATCGTTCCATCACTTAAATTAACACGTTTGATATCGGTTTTAATATTTGCATATCCCATTTGGGTTGTGCCGGAGCTTGAATTCGATACTGATGAGAAATCTAAGTTTGTCTCATTTCCCGGATCGATCAGGAATATAGGCTGACGCTTAACATTAATCGTGTATACACGATTAATGCCTAGTTCTTCACTAATGTAGCTGATCGTTATTGGATTATTAACATCTCTCAAGATATTAATCGGATTGCTTGCTTGACCACTTTGAAGTATTTGCGTTTGCCCATTAGCAAGTAGGGTAATCGTTGCTGTGGTGTCGTGAGAACTCATAACAGGCTTCACCTTAATGTTTTCCGAAGAATTCGGTATAACTGCATCGTACGTATCTTTGAATGGTGAAAAGTCGGGATTTATTCGTTTTTCGCTAAGGATGATTCCCATTAGACCAGGAATCTCTCTATATACCTTAATCTTATAGATGTTCTGTGAATTGTTCAGCTCATTTCTGATGAGAACTTGGATCAGGTTTTCACCTGGATTTAATGGAATTTTCCTACTTGAACCACCATTACTAACTGTTTCACCGTTCACTTGGATCGACTCACTCACATACACACTTGAAGTCACTTGAATATCATTCATATTCAATTCTCGATCTATCAGTTTGACCTCATATTGAAAGATGGAAGGATCGAAACTAGGCGTTAGTGTACCCCGATTAACGGATATATCCTTCACTTTACGAATTGCATTTATCTTATATAATCGGTTTACTTTCAAATTCGGACTTCTATACTCAATGGTGATGAGATTGGCTATATTGGCTGCAATGGCAATCGATGTGCTCAGTTCACCACTAGCAACATATTGAGATTGTCCGCCATTCACTTTAATCTCGATGGTAGCTTGCGGATCATTACTGCTCATGATCGGACTAAGCATGATCGTATCTGCTGCAGATGCTACTTGGATATGATATACAAATTGCAGCGGATCAAATATACGATCTAGTTGTCCGGTGCTGAGTCCAATTGAAGTAAGGCTTGGAATTGATCTACGAACCGTCACTGCATATGTTTTGGAGATGGCTTCATCGGAGCTGGTAACGATGATCGTGACCCGATTATCCCCGACTTGCAAAGGAATTGGTTGACTTGTGCCATTAGCTACAAGTTGATTATTCACACTTACACGCTCACCATGGTACACATTGAACGAGAATGTCGTGCTGGTCTTATTATTTAGATTGTCGTTGATGATGGCTTCATACTGATACATAGATGGATCGAATTCGCGATCTAGACTACCTTCACTTAGTTGGAATAAGTCCTCCTCACGGAATATGGTTAACTCATAGATACGTGAAAACTCTAATTCTTCGCTTGAATATATCAGTTTGATGATATTGTCTATTCCCTTGGTCAGCGGAATCTCTGTGCTCTGGGCCCCACTGATAACGACTTGTGGTTGTTCATTAACGACTATCGTAATGGTCGCATTCGCATCATGATTACTCATTGTTGGCGTGATGCGAATGCTTGCCGTCGCTGAAGACACCTGCCCTGTGTAATTCAATTGATTGGGCTCCATATCTAGAAGTACTTGATCCGTATTTAATTCTATTTGTGAGAGACCGGGAATTGTCCGATTGAGCATGATCGTATACGTTTCGAACGAAGTGCTTCCTCTGGTCTTTACATCCAATTTGATGGTATTTGTTCCAAACTGTATGGGTAACACTTGATTGGAAGTTGGGGCATCTACCCTCGAATTATTGATCTTCAAGATGTCATTTTCTTGAAGTTTGGGAATGATTATGATCTCATTCTGATTACTATTCATGTCTACTAGGTTCACTGTATAGGTGCGAATAGACGTATCAAATACAGGTGAATACGCACGCATCGCACCGTTAACATACAGCTGGAATAACTCCTTCTCACGGGTGACGTTCACGGTATATGTCAAAGTTATCTGATTTATCACACTTACATATGTGAGCGTGATTGGATTATTGACTCCTCTCGCAAGTGGAATCTCTGTGCTGATTGTACCGCTCATGATGGTTTGTGTCTGTCCATTAGCAGTCAAGCTAATCGTTGCGCTGGGGTCTACCCTACCCATGGTTGGCGTGATTTGGATCGTTTCTGTAATCGCAGATACGGTAGTATGATAACTTGTTACCAATGGATCTACATGAGTAGTGAGTGGATAGCGGCTTAATTCTATCGCTGTCAGACCTGACATGTTGCGATTGATATTCACTTGGTACGTTGTCGGTAGTGTTCCGGGTGCATAGGTTACTTCAATCGTAATCGAGTTCACACCCGAATTAAGATATATCGGTGGACTATCGGATCCGCTGCTGACGATTTCGCCATTGATCTTCATGACCTCCCCTTGATACATATTCGGCTTAATCGTTATACTTGAGATGGTATTGAGCACATCGTCTAAGTTAACGGTATACGTCGTAATTTCTTTATCAAACAGAGGTGATAATGTCCCTTGACTCAATGTGAACAAGGGTGCTTGCCTTACTACATTGATCGAATATATGCGTGGATTCGGTATCTTCACGCTTGAGTAGGTTACTGTGATGAGTTGAGTTACCCCTTGGACCAAGGGAATTTCAGTGCTTGCTGTTCCGCTCACAACCGTCTGTACTTGTCCATTTACTGCAATATGAATTGTCGCATTCGGATCGAAATCCGTCATAGTCGGAGTGAATTGAATGCGATCTGTTTCGGAAGAAACCTTGATGTTATATGACATTGTCTCGTTATTGAAAGCAGGGGTGAATTGTCCTTTGCTCGAAGTGATATTGGTGAATCCTGGTGCTTTTCGCCACACATCTATGGTATAGGTTCTTATTGTTCCCCCGTCAGGTCTAGCGACATTTATTGTGATTGACGTGTTTCCAACTTGAATCGCGATAGGCTCACTTTGCTCCCCGCTGGTTACTGTAGCGCCATTGATTGTGATGACTTCATCATCATAAGCTACAGGAGTCAACTTGATTTCATTGATTTGATTAAGCACATCGTTAACGATGATTTGATAATCTAACACTTCAGGTAAAAATGAAGGTGACATATCCCCTGTATTTGATCGAATCCCTCTCAATTGAGGGTATTGAATATACGAAGTCACCGATGCTGATTGACTTATGCTAGAGTCGGTTCCTGTCTTAATCATCGTAAGCGTGAGTACGTCAGAGCTTGCAGAAGTATTAGGAGGTATGTCCACGGTCACTTCGACGATATCTGTTCCTCCCCGTCGGTTCAACGAACGGATCGAACCGCCTGTGATTGTCGGAGTATTATCGATAGCTGATGAAGCTATGAATTGGAATGTGTCGTTATCGATTTGCGTATCACCGACTATCGTGATTTGTTCGAAATTTTGCGTTAGAAATTGATACGTTACTTGATTGCCAGGTTTAACGATCTTCGATGGAGGTGCAATGATTTGCGCTCCTCCGGGTGGGGTCCATTGCTCGGTGGCTTTCACTTCCCAATACTCACCAGGTAGCAATGCGGCAGAACGATCCCACTGCAAATGGTATCCTGCATCTTGATATACCGCGTCTGAAGTATTATCTAATTGCCCTATCCTAGCTAGACTGTTTCCCAAATAATAAAGTCCGCTAAAGTATCTGCTTGCTGGTGATATCACGTTGCCAGAGAACCCCATGATTCCAGTAAGGTTCACATTCGAATTTTTCAAATAGACCATATTTAAACCCGCATTATAAAATGATTGTGCCATATCATCTCCACCAAAAAAAGTATCCCCCCCATAAATGATCTTGAGATCCGATATGGATGTATTCGAAGAACTTTCTGTCGCATTTTCTATGATCCAAGTCTTTTCGAAATATCTGGCATTCTCAGGATAGTGTATTTTGAATGAAAGCTTGATTCCTTGTGCCAGTGTCCACTGAATGACAACAGTGTTCGCATCTATGACGATGAGGTTACCATCACTTAGTAAAGTCTCAATTGTTTGATGTGAAAAATGATTATATGGTGTGCTGTATTTATAAAGTACTTCATTGATACTGAATGAAAGTTTCAAGCCAAAATCGGTGTCACCAAAGTATTGATTGATATACCTGTAATATGAATAGTTTCCGTTCTCCACTACAGTTGGTTGCCATAAATAAGGTGCAATATCGCCGTTTTTGTAGACGATAATTTTCAATGGTTTCTCATTACCATTGGTACCACCGCCTAAGGTAACGGAGTCCAAAGATTCAGAATGCGCAGGTACTACAAGAGTTACATATAAGCCTAACATGAGTAACAAAATTCGCGATACATGAATTGCGGTTCTCCATAATTTCATATGCGATCCTCCTCTTAGGTTCTATTTATCTTTCATCATTGTGATGATTGTGTAGCTGCTTGAATGTCTGAGTAACCCCAGAAATTTACGTCGATATCTGTCCAACTGAATGTGTGTGTATGTGGAATCGGTTTTCGCTCAAGAATTCGATTGATCATCACTACAGTTTCTGCTCGACTTAACGGTTCATCCGGTCGAAAGGATTCTGATGGATCACCGATCATGTACCCTGCATAGATTACTTTTTCGATGGGTACTTGTAATGAGTGACCTGTGATATCACCTATATCTGTGGACTTTCTTTGAGTCAGACCAATCCAATTGGTGAGAATTACGGCCATTTCACCGCGAGTCACTACTTGTTGAGGGTAGAACCTTCCTTGCTCATACGCTGTCATGATCTTTAGGCCACTTAGCATAGAGATTGCTTGATATGCCCAATGTTCGATAGGCACATCCACATATCGTGTTACAACTTCGCTTGAGCTCTTATAGCTCAGGCGTGATATGATCGATGCAATTTCGCTCCTTGAGATGGAAGCATTGGGCTTAAATGATCGGTCTGGATAGCCTAACATGTAGGGTAATTGTGCTACAGGTGCTTGAGACATGGACAAGGTATTGAACATGCTGAATGTATTAGTCGTCGTCTCTATGGTTAATTTACCAAGCGAATTCATCTTTAACTTGCCTCTTGTAAAGACGTTTTCCCCATCACTGTGAGCGATGAACAGTACCAATCGATTCAAATATTTCTGACGCTGAATGGGTTCTCTGGGAATCCATGTTTCATTTATGGGTATCGTTACCTCTACCTCATGTCCTTGTAGATTCGTGATAATCTGGATAGGATTCCCTGCCCATTGTATAGTAACGTTCTCTGTATTCATTAACTGCTTGATCTGTTGATTAGCCTTGATTTCTTCTTGACGATGTGCCTCCGTGGATTTACTCGTATTGATGGTGAGTGCGAAATCTTTGGGTATCGCGGCCACGGTCTTTTTCGGAAGACTCATCGAGACATCTCTAGTCAAGATTGCGAAACCCGCTCCACTTCTCTTCAACATATCAATCGCTGTCTGTGATAACTCTAATTTAATTTCAGATACCTGATTTAATGGATCGATGAGAAGAAGTTGTACGACTTGTTCTAGAGACGAAGACAATGACTCTATCGACTTCTGCATCTGTTCATCAGAGATCTGAACGGTTTTTTTCATATAGACACCTGGACTTGCTACGTCGCCATCTTTCAGTGAGACTTCTATGATTCCCTTATCGATTACTACAGGCTCCATTGTCTCAAAGATGAGACTAGTTGTGATTCCCGATTTCGGGTGACCTATGTTTTCGGATCCACCTTTACCCCCTCCTACATTAGCCGGCTGCCGCGTAATCTTAATCATGTAGATGAGATCTTCAGGAATATCATATTTATTTTTGTGCGAATATCGAATGACCACATCGTTTACTATGTTTTGGGAAATCGGAATCATCTGGCTCTGTGAACCATTCACTACCAATTGTCCATTCACAGTGATCGTGACCTCTGAATCGAGTTGGCTCTGCATAGGCGTCAAAGAAATCGTTTCTGTTTCATGGGGCACAACTACACCATACACATATTGTCTAGGTTCCAAAAGAATAGGTGTATCACTCGGGTTGAGCTTAAGGTCAATAAGTCCAGGTGTGTGGCGGTATACAGTGAGCTGATACGTTTGTTTATGGAAACCGTCTGCGGATATCACTTGAATATCAATTAGATTGCTTCCCGTTCTTATCAGAATCGGAGGTGATGTGGAGCCGCTCATCACTAGCTGTTCATTCACGAGAATCATCGAATTACCTTCAGCAGTGGGTACAATGCTGATTGAATTTCTCGTGTAATCGCGATCCTCTATATCCCAAGCGTATTGGTTTATGGATGGGTGAAAAGATGGAGTCATCGCACCGACTGCACCTTGAATCAATAATGATTTGAGTTTGGGCATCGCAGGTTCGCTTGGTTCGTGTGGTACTTGATCGAGCTGACTACCCAAAAAATAAGTATATTCGAAACTTACCTTTTGGCCGACAGATAGATCACCAAGTTGGTAACTTAGTGTACCCACCGCACCTCTATAATCCATAGTCGCTTTCATAAGTTCCCCTCTAGCTTTCCATGTAGAATCCACATAGGGATTTAACATGAGCTTTTTATCTATGGTTCGAGGGAAGACTGCTGCTCTTGATCTAGGATCATACGATAATAATGCCCCTAAGCTTTCATGGGTTGGATGGATCATTGCTACTACAGCTATACCCTCATCTGAAGGGATATCTACTGAGAAGTTCTTGACGACTTGATGAACAGTTCCTTCGATCGACATATCAGGAGGTAGTTGTCCGCTTGCTTCCTCATTCACGATATCAAGAATCCTCAAGTATCGGATGTCATGAAGTTTTTGTGGAGAGATATTCTCACAAGTAATCGTCATCTTGATCAGTTGATCTCCGATGTGATATGTCGTTACGTGAGTTAATTTGATTTGTTTATCTGCCGTGTACCCTGTCACGATCGTTCTCATCGTGTCATTCAATGACTGATCTTCGAAAGAATCAACAGGTATTTCTAGATGCTCGTCCGGGAGATTGGTCCATACACGAGGGATTCCCCCATTGACTTGCCGATAACCCAATGTGTAGTTATCTAAGGAGAGACTTCTAACAAAAAAATCACTTATTGAAGTCGCCAAACTTGAATTCGGTCGATTTGAAGTGATGGATGATAAGGGTTTGGATTCTGGTTGAAGTGTGATGTTCTGTGCATCTGCTAGTATTGAAGTATTGGTCGTAACAAAGAAAGAACTACATATCAGTATACTGATGAATGTGCTGGTCATCATTCGGTGTAACTCCATGATTTCACCCAATTTCCATTGATATCATATACACATTTCTTTGATTGGTTACCTTAATCCAATTATCACAACCGAATCTGAACATCTAATGAACTTCTAATGAACTTCTAATGAACTTCTAATGTTTACTTATGATTGTTGGATTTATTTTCATTCTGAAATTGATCATACAATTGTTTGATTGCTTTGCTTGGCAATATTCCTAGCTCTGCTTCAAATAGCTTAACCAGTTGTTGATAGTGCTTCAAAAAAGTAACTCGATCGTCCGTTTGATAATAAATGTTCAGTATTTTCCAATGTGTTTCTTCTTCATACGGAGAGACTTGTAAGATTTTGAGGAGATGTCTCTTGGCTGCTTGAAATTCATGTTGTTTAAGATAATAGCTTGCTACCCGGGTAGTGTGCGTAATGAAATTCAATAGGTAAGTTTCTCTAGCCGTTGTCGACCAAGGATAATCCTTATCTCCAAATAAGTGGCCTTTGTATAAAGCAAGTTTCTCTTCAAACCAAGACAGATTTCTCGATTGTACTTCCTCTTTGGACTTCATCAACAACTCAAACTCCACCAAGTCGATATAAATATCATGTAGCTTGAAGTAATATGATCCTTCACGATAGATCAATTCAGCAGGTATTTTCGCTTTTTTTAACGTATCTTTCAGTTTGTAGATCGTAGTGTGCAGATGAGTTGAAGCTTGGAGGATATCAGAATCGGGCCACAATGATTCAATAATTTTATCTTTGGTCACTTCTTCACCAAGATTGATTAAGAAATAGGCCATCAGTTCTGCAGTTTTATTCGTTCTCCATCTGAAAGTTTGCTCGTCTAAGTCTTGGCTCGATACTTTCATCGCACCTAATATGAATATGCCCCCATGACTCTCTGTCTCATCTAGATAATTTATCTTTTCCTTTATTTTTTTGATTCTTTTGACGATTCTTTTCGTGTGATCTAATGCTAAGGGCTTCAGCAAGTAATCCATAGCTTCGATATCAAATGCTTCCCGTGCATGTTTTTCGTGTGCTGTAACAAATACGATTTGGGTATGGATAGATAAAACTTGGATTCGATGAGCTAACTGAAATCCGCTCATATTTGGCATTTGAATATCGATAAATGCTACATCTGGTTTTAATTGCTCAATGAGTCTAAGTGCTTCTTTGGGTTTGTGCGATGATGCAATAATCCGAATATCTCCACTAGCTTCTAGTACGCGTTTGTTCAGTTCAATCGACGGGATCTCATCATCTACAATAATTCCTGTAATCATAGGTTCACCTCAACTGTGGAATACAAATAGAAACCTTAGTTCCTTTTCCTAACTCACTTTCGATCTGCAATCCTTCACCTGTTAGATGAATCATGCGAGCATGAATATTTCTAAGCGCAAAACTTCTTGACATAGTTTGCATATCCATTATCGAAGAAAGCACTTCTGGAGCAATACCGACTCCTGTGTCAGTGATGAAGATCCATAGGTCTTGATCGATGAGTTGTGAAGAAATCGTGACTTGTCCGCCTTGTTCAAGCGACATGATTCCATGCTGTATTGCGTTTTCGACAATGGGTTGAACTGCAAATGGAATCACCCTGCATCCATGTGATTGAGGATCGATAGACCACTGAATTTGAAGTCGTTCGGCAAACCGAGCATCTTCTAGCATCAGATACGCTTTCAGCGCTTCTAGCTCTTTATGGAAAGAGACATAATCCACATGATCTTGGAAATCAAAGCTATTTCTTAAATATCGACTGAATTGCGTAAGTAATTCTCCTGCTCTATGGGAGTCCGTATAACAAAACGAAACAATCGTATTGAGTGCGTTATAGAAGAAATGCGGTTTGATTTGTGCTTTGAGAATCAACATTTCGGCTTGATGAAGCTTCACTTCAGCTTTCTTTAACTTGATCAATGTTCTTACTCTAAATATCACTTCGATGGGATCGAAAGGCTTGCGAATTATATCATTCACTACTTCCAAATAACTTGCTTCAGAATCGATTGACATCGATTTGTCGATGATAAGTAAAATAGGTACGTCCATATTGGGATGCGTTGCTTTGAATATTCGAGATATTTCAACTCCCGAATTCCCCGACGGATTGACATCTACGATTAATAAGTCATAGCAATTACCTTGTATAATGAGTTCTAATGCTTCGATTCCGTTACTCACTGTATGAACAACATCCTGTTCATCTCTTAACATAGAGGCTAGGAAGCTGACACTCCGGTATGCATCATGAATGATCAAAATGGAAGAAGCAACTTTAGGGGTTTGAGAACTTCTAGTTTCCAAACCTTGTGCAGGGATAGGTGTCGAATAGAGTTGATGCGACTTAAGATGACGGGAATACTTGATCGTTAAGGATAGATATACGGTTTGTGTAAAGATGAAAAGTAGTAGTAGCATGGGTTGTATCATATATAGATCCTTCGTACCCATAGGAGTAAGTATGCCTGTGATCACGAATAGCCCATAGCTCAGCATACCTACTACAAGAAGATGAGAACCTTTGCCATGTTGCTGGATTACTCGAATCAAATTCAATACCGTAAGAGAACTTATGATGACTCCATAGACAATAAGTATATATATATATGCTGTGTAAGAAGTAGCCGTTGTGAATATGGTTTGGAAGGTCAAAAGCAATGTCAAAAAATCAAGGATTTTCATCGTTACAGTTTGATCCGGTTGCAGATCGAGATGATACGTATATCGATTTGCAAGGAATAAGCTTCCGATTAGTAGAATCACTTCTACTTTCAATTGCGTTATGTTCGATACGTTATTGAAGATTCGAGACAGCATTTCCTCAGATTGTATCACTACGAATAAGGATGAAAACAGACAGAATAAAAAGAAATATGTCCCCTTAGTGATCCTATGATTTTTCAAATATCTTCCTCGTTGAAACAGTGTAGCCATCATATAACTTGATAATAATTCCATATCGATGTATCTCATACTTAATCGCGTTAACTCGTGGTGGTGTTGCCAAATAGGTACAAGCATACATATCATGATGAGGGGAAATGAAATCAGTACACCCAACAGTAGCACATGAACCCACTTTATTTTGAAGGTCACTACCTCCTCTACGTGATATAATTGGTATATTGTTTACCTATTATAATTTATATTTACTAAAATTAGTAATATTTTTTTAATTTTGTTAATTTATACTTATTTTTCTTGTCTCTCACCCAATCTTTCGTCGATGAGATGATTTAATCAAAGTCTTGAACTCTATTTACATACCGAACATATGAGTTAGATACTATTATCATATACACATATTCTTTATTAGAGGAGATTCGCGTGATGCACAAAAATGTCACTTTACTTGAACACATTTCAACAAAATTATGGTATCGTTATCCACTAACATGGAAGTACTTATTAAATCTAGGTGTTCTTCTGAAATACAAAACGATGAATCCTGCCAAACTACCTTCGCAAGTTGTTTTATCCAATGGAAACATCATCCATGTAAATCCAAGTGAAAACAGAAGTAAAGCCATATTGCTTCGTGATGGCGTAACACAAATCAAAGTCAATGATTTTTGGCAAAGATCTGTAGAGCGATTCGATCCTACATTGATTATTGACGTCGGTGTGAATTATGGTGAATGCATCTTTTCTGCGAACTATGCAGAGAACGCACGGATTTGGGGTATTGAAGCGAATCCCTACTTGCATCGATATATCAACCAATCTCTTCAATTACATACGAATAAATCACAGATGACCATCGTAAATGCCTTTGCGTCAGATCAAGATGCTGAAGTACAGTCTTTCAATATTGATATGAATTGGTCGGGAACATCTTCCGCGGTTGATCTTATGAACCATAACCACATAGAACATGTAGAGATTCCTACGATAACGATCGATTCACTCCTTCGGCACATTTCTTTAGATGGACAGCGGTTACTTTTCAAAATTGATGTAGAGGGTTATGAATCATTCGTGCTGAAGGGCATGGAAACATGCGTTACCTCGTGTGATCAGGTTTTGGGAATTATCGAATTCGACACTGTGTATCTGAAGAAAACGGGTATCGATTTAAACGCATTCATCACGTCTTTGGAGACCTATTTTAAAGTTTACATTTTCCTCAATGAGCGCAATGTCAAGAAAGTTGATCACTATTCTTATGACTGGCTTCGCCAATTTTTTGGAACAGATGAATTTCATGCTGATTTCATACTCACATCAAAAGAACATCAGTTGATCAGCTTGCTTTACCCTACATCGTAACTGGATTCCGCTTTCGAACAACGTTGTCGTACATATGAACGAATAGAACAAAAGCCGATACTCCACAAACATGTGGTGTATCGGCTTTTGATGTGGAGAACATTGTGCATCGTTATCCTTAACGGATAGCTTGATTGTATTGACCAACGTGTTTCACGATAGGGTGAGTACTGAGTGGAATGAACAAATGCAATTTCAGATTCCCAAAACATACTTTGGGCTTAGTACCGTGCTTCGTTACATCGAGATAACTGTGATATGCGACCTGCGGTTTGCATATGACTTCGACTGAAGTAATACCCTTCACGGTCAGCGAAAGTTCCGTGCGCGGTTGAACTTCATGTGTAACGAATTCACCCTGGGATTGCTTGATGTTCAAAAGGAGTGCTTCTGCAGATTGGTTATCGATAACTAAGCTACCTATTGGCAACACATCAACACCAGTCCATAACAGTTGAGGTCCTGAGGATGAGCTTAAGTTGAAATCGACACAAACGGTTTCTTGTAAGAAGTTTTTTTGTTGATCTTTAAGCATTGGAGCTTGAATGATCTTCCGCACAATTTTCTTAACGACCGTTACCCTTCTCTTCTTTTTCTTTTTATCACAACCAAGTTTCATATTCACGACCTGTAAATTCTTATTACGATTCACTACTTTCAGTTTACTGCGTAATTTAGTTTTTACTTTAGTCTTGAATTTGAGGATAGGTTTCCCACTAGGTTTTCTCCATAGTACTTTCTTGATCTGTATTTCGCTATTCCCAGTCCGATCCGAAACTTGGTCATTCTGCTGATCGAAATTCGGTTTCACTACAGTTGTCTTTGACATCAAGCTCAACCACCTCCAGCTCTACTATGGCATTTAGCCATGCACTCAATATCTATTAAATGTGAATTTCGTTCTTTTTGCACTTGATAAATGACTACCCTCTGCGAAATCATAACAAAAGAGGCTGTTGGTGTATGTATGTGCTCCTTGAAATAAATGGGGGATTTTCTGACAAATCACACATGCACATTCAATCGAAAATTCATTAACTATTTGGGAAGACAGCGAAATACGTCTTCGAAAAAATATTAAGGGGATGTTATATATGTCATGTAATTCTAATCAAGGATGGTTTGCAAATGATAATTGTTGTACGAATTCAGTTCAAGACAAAGTTTGTTTGACAGGAGAGAGAACGTTAGTTGGTACAAATGGAGCACTTTCTGAGCAGATCTATTTCTCTAACACCCGAATAAGTTCTACAGGATACTTCAAAATCTTGGAACTGCCCACATTAACAACAGTTATAACTTTACAGTTCTTATATAATAATGTCCTGCTTAACATTCCTGCAGCTATCGATCCACTTGGTAATTTCGAATCCGTTGCCTTTACTGTAATCAATTTTGATGAGATTCGTATTGATTCAGACACAGGTGGAACTATTCGCTTCGAGTTAAGTTTAACTCCACGTTATTCGATATAAGCCCCGAAATTCTTCACTTCGCATAAGAAGAAGGAGCATCTCTCGATGCTCTTTTTTTATGTTGTTACGGATAGTTCGTATAGCTATCTCATCGAAGTTAACGTAAAATATGAAATACATATTGCTGGTTGTCTATGAACGATTGCATCCACCCTTGATAAAGGAGCATATTCCATGAATAGCTTTGATCTAATCATTCTAGTCATTATCCTCGCAGGCGGGTTGTTAGGTATCTATGCTGGGTTTTTCCGAGCCTTCTCTAGTCTTTCCGGTTTCTACTTGTCCGCTTTATTGACGAAGTGGACCGTTCCATACGTTGTTGTAGGTATAACTACATATACACCCATTGATGACATCATACGTGATTGGCTTTCTTCGAAAATTCAATTGCAACAATTACAAACCCCCTACAGCTTATGGATGCAAGAACCTGAAGTGAAAGCACTGCTCATGCAACAAAATCTGGATGGTATTGACCGTATGGTATATGAATCATTAAGTCTAATTGAACTTATTGTCACCTCTATGTTGTTAGCTGTATGTTCAATGATCTTATTTATTTCTTTTAAGCTGTTATCCCAGTATGTATTCGCGCTTGCAGAAGACAGCGCAAAAAAAATTCCTCTATTTCGCAACTTTAATAAAATCGGTGGAGCCATTATGGGTATAGTGACTGCAGGTTTACTTGCTACGATATTGACTGTGATGTGGATACCTGTATCTATGGCATCGAATTTAGGCAAGAACACTGTTCTTGATACTACAGATTCATGGGTGGCAAATCAAGGAATCCCCTTACTCCAGTTAGATGATTCTTTAGCCCTTAAAGCAACATCACAATGGTTAATCCCCTTGATCACGAAAAACAGCGCTACGCGAGATGGACTTCCGCATGAAATCATTAATAATCCGAGTCAATAGCGCATACATAGATACTGACTTCTTCCCAATTCGAAGAAAAACAGAAAAACAGAAAAAGCTACTTCTAAGTGAATAGAAGTAGCTTTAATGTGGCTGATTACAGTTTAGTTACATTCTCAGCTTGTGGTCCACGATTACCTTGAACTACATTGAATTGAACTCGTTGACCTTCGTCCAATGATTTGTAGCCGTCGCCTTGGATTGCGCTGAAATGAACGAATACGTCATTTCCACCTTCAACTTCAATAAAACCAAATCCTTTTTCGCTGTTAAACCATTTAACTGTACCTGTTTGCATGATATTACCTCCAAAATAATTTTAACATGATCATTTTCCAGTAAACAAAAAATTCACACATTGGAAAAAGTTCCATCATAAGTTGATACCTTTTCCAATATGTGAACCGGCTTCAAAATAATCATTATTTAAATAATAACAGAACAAATGAGGAATGGCAACCCCCTATAATAACTTTTTTTTGCTTTCGTTCCAATCTATGATTTTGGCCAAGTTCTCAATATCTCATCTACTTCATGCTTCAATAAAAGATACCGATGAACGCTTCTCATGATCGGAACTTTCGTTAGTCCATTTTTGTCTACATACGTTTTCATCTGATCTTTAGATAAACCTAACAAACTCCCTGCTTCTGTAACTGTTAATACAACTTCATTACTTGTAGCATTAAATGTTTTCTTTACTTTTAGATTCCAATCTTCGAACAAATTCATCATTCGGCAACCCTTCTTATTTTGAGCCAATAACATCTACTGGCAATATATAATCATTATAACACAAATCGTTGTATTTTTGAATTCATCCTGAGCATAGGCTATGAAGAAATTACTTCACCTACATACTTATTTCCACCAAGTCGCAGTAGGATACGTATCGGCACCAATAATTACTGTCTCACCCATCATCGGTGTAGCGATCTGTACTTGTTTCTCTTGGGCAGCTACAACTGCACGTTCGACAGGTTCGTTCCAGTCATGCAAAGATAATGTAAATGCTCCCCAGTGAATGGGAATAAGTAATTTGCCACGCAAATCCATATGTGCTTGCACGGTTTCTTCCGGCATCATATGTATGGCAGACCACCGACGATCATACTGCCCACACTCCATGAGTGTAACATCAAATGGACCATATTGATTCCCAATGTCTGTGAAGTGAGGAGCATATCCGCTGTCTCCGCTAAAAAAAACCTTGGAATGCTCACTTGCAATCACGTAAGAGCACCACAATGATCGATCACGATCACATATGTTTCTCCCCGAGAAATGCCGAGCTGGCGTGCAAGCGATCTTCAAGCTCGCCATTCCACACTCTTCTCCCCAACTCATTTCTTGAATTTTATAATGTTCGACTCCCCAGTTCACTAAGTAGCTTGCCACGCCTTCGGGAACAATGAATTGATGTGTTTTTTCTTTCAACTGCATAATCGATTCGCGATTCAAATGATCATAATGGTTATGCGTGATGAGGATAACATCCATCTCAGGTATAGCTGAGATTTCAATCGGTGGCTTACCGCTAAATCGTTTCCCTCCAATGAAGGGAAACGGTAATACTTTATTGCTCAACATCGGATCGATCAATACATTCTTACCGCCTATGCGCAATAATACGGCAGAGTGCCCCAACCAGGTGATGTTCGTCTGATCATGATGCTCCAATACACGTGTGTCGATCTGCTGAATTGCTAGTGTAGAACTAGGCTTTGACTTCGGGTTGCCTTTGATATAATCTCGTATCAATGAAGCGGAGTTACTTAATCCTATATTCATCGATGTGGGGATTTGGTTTCTATACTTATGTGGGCGAGTATTCCCCTTGAGCGAATTCATACCATCTACTTCCTTTCATTGAAGCCTCATATGCATCTAAGATTTGAATGGCCAGCTGTTGTTGTCGCCGAGTAAGCGGACGACAGCGGGCACAATCAGTCCCATGAAGAGGAACGTATAGAGCGCTAGCCCGATTGCAATCCCTGCCCCGATCTGCACCAGTGTCGTCACACCTGAGAACATGAATGCTGAGAATGTACCGCCCATAATCGCAGCTGCTGAAGTGATTACACCACCTGTCGATACCATCGTTTTGCGAATCGCTTCGACGATATTCCCTTTCGTGTACTCTTCTTTGATTCGAGCCATCAAGAATATGCTATAATCAACACCTAATGCAACGATGATGACAAATGTGAAAAATGACACCGTCCATGATAATCCTGGAAAGCTTAACCATTTGACAAAAACTAACTCGAGAAGCCCCATAGTTATTAAATAATTCAAAGTCAATGAAAGTAAAATATATACTGGTGCAATGAATGAGCGAAGCATAACCATCAATACGATAAAAATACCAATCACGACAAGGATCATTGTCCGCACCAAATCTGATTGTGAAATGCCTTCTAATTCATAGTACGCAGCCGTCGTCCCCGCAAATTGAACTTCGGTCTCTTGAAGTGGCGAGGAAGCTATCGCTTTCTCTATCGTATCACGCATGATTGGTATTTGGTTTAGCGATGTTTCACTGTAGGGATTATCTTTCAAAATAATTTCGATTTTGCTATATTGTCCATCTGATGAGGTATATATATTCATGGCTTCTTGATACTCTGGTGATTGCAACATCGCCATCTGCTGTTCGTTACTTAACAGAGGTGGTGCTTCTCCGGTAGGTTGAGAAATACTTCTCACTTTATCTACGAAAGATAATTGACTGAGGGCTTGGGTGATTACTCCAATTACACCAATCGACTGAGGATCACGTAAAGCTTGCGTTGAATCACTCAACACGGCAGTAACAGGAAATACTTCACCTGAACTGAATTTCTCTTCGATCAGACGGAATCCAACAACTGAATCAAAGGAGGCATCGATTTCTGCCAAATCATCAAAAGAACGCTGTCCTTGGAAGAAATATATCAAAGGTGAAACAAGCATCAGCATCACAACGATGACCACTATTGGACGTTTGATCGAGATATACGCAAGTGAACTCCAAACTTTGGAATCACCATGTCCTTGTCCTATTTTCAAACGAATGGGCCAAAATAATTTTGCTCCAAAAATCATCATCAGTGCTGGAACCAACGTGATCGATGCAAGTAATGTGACTGCGATCCCAATCGCTACACCTGTTGCTGAAGCGTATGTGTTCAGTGCTGAGAAACCAATGATGGAGAAAGCAATAAGGACTGTACTTCCAGCATACAAAACAGTCTTGCCTACCGTCTGCATCGTGATCAAGATAGCATCTGTCTTCGCCAATCCATTCGCAAGTTCTTCTCTAAAACGTTGCATAATTAAGATGCAATAATCAGTTCCTGCACCAAACATCACTGCAATCAGGAACGCTTGTGTGAATGAGGAGATAGGCATCCCTAATTCAGCAGCCCACGCTACAAGTCCAGTGGTTACAACAAACGATACCGCTACAACAAATAAAGGAATCCACGGAGTGATCGGCGATCTGAATACAATCAGTAGAATACTCAATACCAAGATCAGTGTAATGTATTCTGTCTTTCTTAGTCCATCGTCTGACGACTTCTTGAAGTCTACAGTAATTGCAGCTCCACCTGTGAGATATGTGTATGTATCTTCAAGAGCATTCTCAGCAAATATATCACGAATGTCTATAATCGCTGTTTGTGTTTTCTCAGAAATCACATCGTTGATTAAGTTGATTTGTGCCATTTCGAGTGTTCCATCTTCACTGATCAATTGATTGCTTAGCGAAGGAATGACGTTAACTGACAGGATATTAGCAATGGTATAGGTTTCACTTTCGGTAGTCAATTGTGTGAGCTTATCATAGAACCAAGTACGATCTTCCTCGGTAATCCCCTTTTGATTGTGGAGGACTACAATTGCACTTGTTTTTGATGTGGCATCAGGATTAATAGCATTAACCCATTTCTCTGCCATCACGGTATCCGCATCTTTGGGCAAAAAACTCGTGTCTGTCTTGTTCACAACTGCTGCTAATTGAGGTAGAAACAAGGTCGAACTTATAGCCAAAGCTATCCAAACCATTACAACTAACCATCGATAAATTATGATTTTTTTGAAAAACGTAGTAACCATTTCTCTTCTCTCCTTTTTGTCTCTACAAAATAGAACTACTATCTATTTATATCGTATAATTGACTAGAGGTCAATGACCGAAGGTCACTGTTCTAAAAGTAGATGATGTGTGTTAGAATGAACAAAAAGTTTGTATACATGACAGGTGATGAACATGATGTTTGGCAAAATACCAGAAACAGCTCGAGCAAAAAAAAAGTGCGAAACCAGGATTCGATTAATGGAATCCGCCTACCGTCTTTTTTCCAAAAGAGAATTTGAAGAAGTGAAAGTATCTGAAATTACTCGCGAAGCTGGTCTCGCCAAAGGGACTTTCTTTAACTATTTCCATAGCAAGGAAGATGTAGTCTCTGAAGTCCAATTCATGACTACGTATGATAAGCTTATGCCTATTTTACAACTTACGGGAGCTGTCGTTCCGCAAATCAAACAAGTTCTCGTCGCTATGCTAACCGATGACACCTTGTCCAAACCTTTGATGCGGGCAGTGCTCCTGACCAAATTGAAAGATACCCGACAATTACAAAAAAATGCTGATCAAGTCAAAATGTTCTATGAGGGCATGGTTACATTAGTCGATAAAGCGAAACAGCTGGGGGAAATTCGTGACGATCTCGAATCTTTCTATGTAGTGAAATTAGTAGAGCAATTGCACATGGGTTTGTTAATGCAATGGTGCTTCGTTCTTGAGGAATCTACGCTGAATACAGATGTAGCTCAGTCCTTTGATATATTGTTTGATGGACTCAAACCTCGTTCATATGAACCATCGTTAGATGCATCCCTTCTTTAGCCACAAGAATTAAACCCGCATGCTTACTATTTCTATGCAAAAAGATCGGCTTCACTTATACTGCACGGGGTTGGTTTCTTTCAACTCGAGACGACTTTCTCCATGGTTCGGTTGTTCGTCATGGGGATAATCATATCCGTAAGTTCATCGCCAGTGTCTGCATCTATAGATCTGCTTGCTGTGGTTACTCTGCCTTCAGATACTTAAGAAGAAAGCTCCACCTCACAGGTTTGTGCCTTCTTCACATGGATCACCTATCCTAGGTGTACCTCTTGTCTAGCTTCCAGAAATCACACTGCTTACTAGAGCTTGCTTCGATACCTTTGATGTCGGTGCGCGGCGTGACTGACTGTGCATGCTAGAATTCATAAGCATTTTCAAGCATCACTCCTTTCTTTCGCAAGTATGCTTCACGTAAATAGAATGTCGCAATGCCAATATCGAATATCGCAAGTCCCATCGGGTTGACATACACCGGTTCATTACAGGCATATGCCGCCAAACGATTATGGCATAAGACATCTGTTATGGTGCATGTATCGGATTCAATCAAGCCGTAACTTTGATGCAACTGCTCTATATCTGTATTTTCACGGCATACTTCTAACCAATCATCGACGACAATCGCTTTCACCTGCGCTACATAATCTACGATATAATCGCGAAGAGATACGTTAATTAGCAATGCACCTGCTTGTGGTTTTTCGTTGATATATCGCTCTGAAGATACTGTACACGTAATAAACACATTCGATTCTCTATAGACTGAACGCCAATCATCTGCAATAACCGTAATGGCTTTTACGTGAGCGGGTATCGTATTTGGATCAATACTTCGAATATCATATAAGGTAATACGGTCAATGTGATCTCCCCATATCTTGAAGCACATATCAAGGTGAAGACGACCGACTGGTCCCCATCCGATAATTCCGATCTGTAGCTTGACAAGTCGCCTCTGCGCGAGATAACAACGAAGCATTAATCCACTAACGGCAGCTGTTCGTATCCCGTTAAGTAACCTGCTTTCAAAAAATGCTATCGGTTCACCTGTGTCAGGTCGATTCAGTATGATGGTATTGTGAGCTCTCGGCAGTCCGATGTGCGTATTATTCGGGAAACTAGCAATCCACTTGATCCCTGCCATCTGATAGCTTCCCCCAACAAAGGCTGGCATCGCAATAATCCGATTCATGGATTCATGAAATCGCAGATAGGGCTTGAGCGGGTTTACACAATCACCGGCATCTTTTATCCTTACTACATCCTCGATGACGTGGATCAATTGTTCCCAGTCAACACCGATCTCTCGAATATGACCATCGTTCACATAGATCATGCTTTATCCACCTTTCAAAGAACAAGGATCAAAGCCTAATTGTTCGTATACCCAAGTATCGTTGTATACTGTACTTAGGTATCGCTCACCTCGATCCGGAAGTATCGCTACGCAAATCGATCCTTCCATGATACTATGCTTCATATGTGCTACAGCAGATATAACACCTCCTGAGGATGCTCCCGCCAAGATTGATTCGCGCTTCGCCAATTCACGACAGCCTCGAACACAGTCACTGTCCGATACATACATGACGATATCTGCTAAATCATCTCGATACAGATCTGGTCTTAACCCTGAACCTAATCCAGGAAACTTTCTCGGGCCTTTCTCCCCTCCGAAAATCACACTACCCGCCGCGTCTACAGCTACAATCTGAGTTGCCCACTGACGGCTACGTATATACGTCATACACCCGCGTATCGTTCCACATGAGCTTACTCCACAAAATAAATAATCGATGGGCCCAAGCTGTTCCCCGATTTCACTCATCGTGGTTTCCCAATGTGCCACATAATTGTCAGGGTTCCCATATTGGTTCGTCCAATAGGCGTTCGGTATATGCTGAAGCAGTTCCTTCACTCGTCGAATCCGTGCTGGTAGATACTCGCCCGTCTCTTGATCTGGTTCCGTGACGCATTCGATTTCTCCACGGAAGCTACGAATAATTTGTGTGTGTTGCTCTGTCGTACGCGGATCGATGACGCAAATGAATCGAAGACCTAGATATCCACATATTTGCGCTAGACTGATACCAAGATTGCCTGAGCTTGATTCGATCACAACGGTTTCACTGGTGATTTCACCACGATTTATCGCTTCTCGCATCATATAGAGTGCAGGTCGATCTTTGGCACTGCCACTTGGGTTCATCCACTCCATCTTGCCGTACACATGGAACGATTCACCTTCGAACAACCGATTGAGCTTGATTAAAGGTGTGCTGCCGATTGCTTTCACAATCCCGCTCTCTAATTTCACCTTCATTCCTCCCTAGACTCCACCCATATTTTTTTGTTTTTGACAACATCCTGGTTGTGAAAGAAATCCTCGAAGTTCCCTTGGATGACTTGGATGCCTTCAAGTATTCGCGCACGAATCATCATCCCAATCGCTGGTATGCAGTTCTCCACCTCAACCCGAATATGCTCTAGTACTGATCCGCTGATATGTGGACTGTATACATTTATGTTAAGCGCATTACCCGCAACCAACACACGAACGATCGCGTCACTCACATAGCGATATACGATATTCTCAATATCATAGATACTAATCTTCTCACCATGCTTCAAGTCAGCTCCTATTCTTTTCACCACACACTGAAAGCTTTGCTGAAGTGAACCGTTGACTCTGATTGGGCGAAGATCACGCACGACATCGTAAGTGACATATCGCAAAGCAGGGAAAGAATCGCGCACTGTCGATGTCAAGACAAGCACTTGCTCGTCTTCTGCCATCAAAGGCTCTAGATCTTCTCCGAGAGCTTCTGTGCCAACACCCTCGGCAATAAGTCCTTCTGTACATATATATCTTCCGTGTTCATGAGAAAAGTAAGCGATCGTTCCGATCTCGATGGAGCCATACGTATCCGTGATCTGTTCAACACCAATACACAAACGTTGAGCGACGCGTTGAATCCATGCAGGTGAAGCCATTTCTCCTACGAGAATCACATGACGTATCCCATATATTGTTGGATCAGCAGATGAAAGTAAAATACGGTCCAAAATCGACGGCATCGTGTACAATACCTCGGGTCTACTATGAACTAATCGAACGATGTGCTGTTCGATGGGTAGACGATGAGATATTGATTCAACCTCAATCCCCAAGTATCGAAATACAGCTACTGCTGTCGCTTCTGCATGTCCCGTACCCATATCCGCTAAAGCTGTCCGGTAGCACGATGTTCCTAGAATTCGTCGGAATACCTCTAACTTGATCCGTAGATACGCTTCTTCATCGAAGGTTGAATAATAGATGGCTTTACGTTTATTAGCGCTTGTACCCGATGTCAGATAACGGTTGTGGTGGTTGCATTGTGCGAGTGGGTTGTTATCTGTGTAATAATGCGCCTCTAATATAGAAGCTGTGATCAACGGCAAACTCTTCAAGTCCATATATGCTTTGACTTGATTCGTTCGCTCTTGTCGAGTCATCTGCGCATACCATGGAAATTGTTGAGACATCCGCTCAATCGTTTCTTGAACGTTGTTACGCACAGACTTTCGCCTCCTCTCCTATCGCCCATCGTTGGTGCGTGAACCACTGTTATCCACATACCCTATGTAATCCGTCCGAAGTTGGTTCTATCCTGACATCCTCTCCATGACGTTTGTACCCTAGAAGTTTGTACCCATCACATATTCTCGTATGGTTTCGTATGATGCCGAAACGAAGTTCAATGTTCAGAAAAGAGGACCCCTATGAAGAAAAATCTAAAAGAACTTGTAAGTAAGATGGTAAAGACTCATCTCGTGATGAAAGATCGCCAATTAGCTCAATATGTACCTCTTACACGTTCATTTACTCGTAATCGATTACGTATTATGCTAAAGCGGTATCGTATGGTGTACGTAAAGCCAGATAAAGGCTCGAAAGGAATCGGGGTAATGCGCGTAGAAAACAAAGGGAATAAGTACCAGTATCGGAGTGGGATTCGGACTTATACCTTCCCTAGGTTTCGATCTGTTTACCATTCCATGAAGAAGCGCATCGGCAAAAGACGCTACCTCGTGCAAAAAGGAATCGACTTATTGCGATTGCGTGGACGTCCTTTTGATTTTCGTATAATGGTCCAAAAAAATCCTGCAGGGAGATGGGTTCGCACAGGAATAGTGGGTCGTGTTGCTCACCCGCTGAAAGCAGTAACGAATGGAAGCCAAGGGGGTACCATTTATCCTGCATCTGTAATTATTCAATCCGTAACAGGTAGTAAGAAGACAACTGCTCTTGTTCTTCGGGAAATGCATCGCATCGCCCAATTAACTGCTACGCAATTCACGCGTAAGCATCCTCATGTGAAAGAACTTGGACTCGATATCGCTGTTGACCGTAAACTACATCCGTGGATCTTAGAAGTTAACATTCAGCCAGATCCTTGTCCATTTACCAAACTTGCGAACAAAACAATGATCAAAAAAATCGTAAGGTATGCTAGAGCATATGGTCAGGAATATCGTTTGGATTGTAATAAAGCCAAAAGTGCTCCTATCTCTAGTCGATAGTGACAGACGATGTTCGATTAGCGTTACTGGATCTTCCGAATTCAGTAACCTGATCGATGGAATAAAGCTGCATAGCGCTGGATTGGTGAGTCGCTTAAAGGGATAAGGACATTCGTACATGCCAAATGAGATGTGCCCAGAAGCAATGACAGGAACTCTATTCGCAGCTTATTCTACAGTAAACCGTGCAATCCGAATGCGTTCTTCGAGAATTAATTCGAACATTTCACTGGATTGACAGACAGCGAATAGTCCATGAACCCCTCTGTGTATGTACCATTCAATCCATTGAGCGAACTGCGGGTAATCCACTTCCTTGTTTTGTGTAAAAGGGGTGATCTTCGTTGGCCATGTGGGATTCGTTCGCTTATCGAGTATATCGTGTGTTGTTTGAGGTAATTCAACGGTGTAACCTTCTGCGAGCTGCAGTACTGGTCCAAGTCCTTTAATTAAGTTAATCCGAGCCATCGTTACAGCGTTCAGGGCATCATTTTCTGTAGACATCACAAAAGCTTCACGGATCCCATTCCAATCAAACGAGCTTGAAAGTATCGCTTCCATGAAATCTCCGTTGGGAAAATGATCTGTCCATGCTCTTTGACCTTGGAATCCCGCTGCAATCGCATGATGTCCTAATGCTTCTTCACCATAACCCATCTCGCCACGTACAGGATTCCCAATCATCAGGTCGCGAACGATAAGCGTCATATTTACAACCGTCTGCCCAACCTGCGTCTTTTGTTCACGAGTCCTCCAGAGGTGATGTGGATTCGCGTCTGGCACTTCTATACAGTGTTCTTTCGTCCAAGCAAGTGCCTTGTGATATTCGTCCTTATCATAGATCTCCCGATCCATCCGACGGATGAACTCACTCATTTCTATGTATTCATTTCTCATACCCAGATCGCTTTGGGGATTGCAGGGTCTGTGTCGATCGTTTCTGTAGGATAGCATCAGGACGGATTCGAAATATCTGGTATGATCACTCCGATTGTGTGTGTTTTAACTTGTTTTAGACATCTAGCTACCGCGTTAGGCTGGTAGTAAAGCTCTAGCATCACTTCATTTACTCTTGCTTTCACTTCTTTGCTCACAAATCCACTGCCTGTTAGTACTCGCGATACTGTAGCTGTTGAGACTCTAGCCTCTTGTGCGACTTGCTTCATGGTTGGTTTGGACATGCATACACGATGCCTTCTATTAAATCATCGTCTTTACTTGAACTCCGAGTCTTCAATTATAAGTGCGCATACACACGAGCACACGAGCATCCTGCACTTATACATAAAATTAGTTCTTTTTATAGATTGTTTTAGGTACCCAAAATTATATCAATACTTTACATACATATTGCCTGTTTTTTTTGCATTGATCCGTTGTTTTTGCTAGTATAAGAATACGAAATGGTAATTATATCCATTTTACAACTAGAATCAACGGAGATTTCATCATGTTTACCCAATTATTCAGTAAAATCATCGTGACCATGTTACTCGCTACGATGATGATCCCAACTCAAGCCATCTTCGGAATGACGGATCAAGCTCCAGTAGCACAACCAGTAGCACAATCAGTAGAACAGCAAGTAGAAGACCTTGCATCTTTAACGCCTGCAGAGTTACACGACTTACTCGACTTATCGACAATTTTTGATTGTATCAACTTGTTTCAAATGCTTAATCCCGATGTAGCTCCTGCTCCTACTCCTGCTCCAGAAATTGAAGTAACGAATCATCTTGTAACAGAAGAAGAACTTGTAACAGATGAAGAAGTTCTAACTGATCTTGCAGATGCAACACCATCTGATGAACAGAACCCTTCAATACGAAGCAAACGAGCGATAGAAACAGTTGCTGACGCCGCTAGCTTAGGGCATAGTGTATATGAGTACAACAAGAATCCTACTAAGATCAATGCTGTATTCATGGCATGGGATGCAGTCGCCACCGTAGTCCCTTTTGTTCCTGGGTCTTATGTAGCTAAAGTTGCCATTAAAAATGACAAAGTACAAGATGCACTCGGAAAAATCAAAGAATATGTTGGAGAAGATGCAAAACTGACAATAAATAAAAGCGGAGATCACGTATTATTGTCTAAAGATGAAACGAAAAGAGTTAGATTTGATTTAAAAAATCCTAAGCCTCACGAAAACGGACATGGACATGTCGAGGAGAAGAAGCCCAATAGTAGAAATTGGTGGAAGTCTGGACCCCTATATCCTTCCGATGTAAAACCAAAATAAAGGAGAATTTAAGTGAGAATTTATATTCCTGAACTTGATAGAACAGTTAAAGATATTCAAATTTTTCTCACATTAGATGAAATATCCCAACTTTACTGCGACTTAGAAAGAATGTTGAAAGAACCGGTTGAAAACGATCATACGCACTTTGAAGATGAAACACATCAAATCTTAATTTCAGAATATCGGGAACAAAGAAATAATCAATTTACTGAACGCATTCAAAAAGTGATAATTGAAGATAATTGAAACAGGAATATGTATCAAGAAGAAAGGGAACTAATGGAAAACGAAAAAATAAAACTAATTTTCACTTCGAAAAAATCAGCGAAATTAAAGTTGATAATTTCACGAAAACAATCATTAAAGCGAATTTTTCAATTCAATCCAATCAGATCATCTACTGGGATAAGGTATCGAATTTCTTGTAAATAACCCCGACAGAATTTTTTAATAAAGGTGACGATCATCATGATCCTAAACAAAATTTTAAGATGAGGTTTTCTAGTTGGCAAGTATCCACTGGTTACGAGGAAACTCGTGATATGGATGATACCATAACTCCTATTCTTGACATATTCGAACCTAAAATAGAACTGTTAAAGCAATTATTGAATGTGAACGATATAATTTTTCATTTAGGGCTTGTCATGCAAGTTGTAGCAGGTGCTACACCAGCAATTTATTATGAATCGAGGTGTATCAACTTCCTTCACGAGGTTGAATCAGGAACGAGTATAGACCTTTA
>CAMCVV010000023.1 GCA_945881905.1 Paenibacillus alvei | reverse complement strand
CGTAAAGCGATTATCAAGAATCATACGGCGACTCATCTCTTGCATAAAGCATTGAAAGAAGTACTAGGTGAACATGTGAATCAAGCAGGTTCTCTTGTAGAACCGGAACGACTTCGTTTCGACTTTTCACATTTTGGAAGTATATCAAGTGAAGAATTGCAAGAAATCGAGGAGAAAGTGAATCGTCAGATATGGAATAATACCCCTATCGAAATTTCATTACATGCACTTGCTGATGCCAAAGCGATGGGAGCCATGGCGTTATTCGGTGAAAAGTACACTGAAACCGTTCGAGTGGTTCGCATCGGAGATTATAGCTTAGAGCTATGTGGTGGTTGCCACGTCAAGCACACATCAGAAATCGGGATATGCAAACTCGTCAGTGAATCAGGAATTGGTTCGGGAATTCGCAGAATTGAAGCAGTTACAGGTCAATCTGCTTATGTATATATGCAAAACCAGCTTACTTTGCTCAAAGATACAGCAGGGTTATTCAAATCCAACCTTCAAGACTTACCCAAACGCATCGAACATACACTTCAACAGCTCAGGGATATATCGAAAGAAAATGAGACTTTACGAAGCAAACTGAATCAATTTGAAGCCACTTCACTTGCGGATAGAGTCGTTGAAGTAATAGGTGTACGTGTCCTTGCAACACAAGTACGAGCCAAGGATATGGACTCATTACGAGATATCGTAGACACGATGAGAACTAAATTAGGTTCAGCGATCATTGTTCTAGGAGCTATTGCAGATGATAAAGTTCATTTGGTTGCAGCAGTTACTCCTGATTTAGTAAAGCGAGGTTTCCATGCAGGAACATTAATCAAAGAAGTTGCATCGATCTGTGGGGGTAGTGGTGGTGGTAAAGCAGATCTAGCTCAAGCAGGTGCGAAAGACACCTCGAAGCTACAAGAAGCTTTATCGATTGTAGAAAGTAGAGTTGCTCAGCGCTGAACAACAATTTTGAAAACATAAAGGAATTACAGCTTAAATATCGAATATACACATGAAAGACGATGTGTCTCGAATAAAAAGCTAGATATGAGGTGCGATAGTATGAGTTCGATAGATAAAACCATGAAATTCAGTGTAAAGTCAGATCCCATTGAAACATCTTCGCAAGAAGTGATTCTAACTGTATATGATGCTCTTCAAGAAAAAGGGTACAACCCCATCAATCAAATTGTTGGTTATTTAATTTCGGGGGACCCTGCATATATGCCAAGACACAATCAAGCTAGAAGTATTATTCGAAAAAGAGAACGTGATGAGTTGATCGAAGAACTCGTTCGCTTTTACTTAGCGGAACATAAATCATAGGAAGTGTGCATAACCATGAGATGGATGGGCTTAGATCTAGGAGATAAGACCATAGGTGTAGCAATGAGTGATGAACTTGGATTCACTGCACAAGCCTTAGAAGTTATTAGAAGGACAAATCCACAAAAAGATGTAGCGAGGTTACGTGAAATTGTGGATGCGTATCAAGTCACAGATATTATTGTAGGACTGCCTAAGAATATGAATAACACCATTGGTCATCGTGGAGAAATCTGTATTGCGTTCTCTGAAGATATAAGTAAAGAATTAACGTTACCTGTACATTTGTGGGATGAGCGATTGACAACGGTGGCTGCTACGAGAACGTTACTCGAAGCAGATGTCAGCCGCAAAAAACGCAAACAAGTGATTGATAAAATGGCTGCTGCTTTAATTCTTCAAAGTTATATGGATGCTAAACAAAAGAGGTGATTGAATTGTCTAATGAAGAACGAGATGAGCAGCAACCAGAAATCATTTATATTCCTGATGATGAAGGAAATGAAGAAGAATTCGAAGTATTGATGAAATTCGAAGTAGACGGTTCAGATGTTACCTATATCATGGTCATACCTGTTGATAGTGATGAAGACACCGATGAAGTGTATGCTTTTCGCTACGAAGAAGATGATAATGGCGATGATTTGACGTTATATACGATTGATAACGAAGATGAGTGGAAAATTGTTGAAGAAACGTTTCACACTTTACTTGCAGAGATGGACGAGGAAGAGAATACGTGAAACAAGTAGCTACAGATATGTTGCGCAATGCGTTCGGGAATGATATAGTTTTAACGGATCAATCCGACGAATCGTGTTCTCATCGACTGCTTGCTGAATTTGAATTCGGCTTGAAATGGTATGCTGTGCTGCAATCCGAGCTTCAGCGCAAAGCAGATGAAGTCTCTTTTTTTCAAATTCTACGGCATTCCGAGGAACCTTTTTTTGAGCTTGAAAGTATTGATGATGAAGATGAGTGGGAAACGGTGTCAGAACTCTATGATGAAATCGTGTTTACTGCTATTCAGTCCGAAGAGTTGGAAGATTAATTCAATGGTTACGCAAGACACATAAGCGTTATGTGACAATTGCAAAAAAACCTCGCCTTAGGCTAGGTTTTTCTTACATGTAGGGGGATACATGATGAATCACAATCAAACTCATACAGAACCAAGTGAAAGTGATCTACAAGCCATACAGAAATCAAAACGAACAGCGTTCAAAGTTGTAGGAATCACGCTTACGAGTATAATTTTATTTGTCATCAGTATTGGTGTGGGTATGGTGTTATACATCGCTAATGCGCTTCAACCTGTCGTCTACAGTGAACAGACAAGCAATTCCGAAGTCGTAGTAGGTATCCCTTCTGGAGCGAAGGTTGTCGAAATTATCGCGTCACTTAAAGAAAACGAATTAATTCGTGACGAACGTGTATTTCATTATTATCTCAAAATCAAAAGTCAAGGCAGTAGGTTCAAAGCAGGGGAATATCTGATGGTTCGTGGGATGACTTTTGATGAAATCATTGATAAGCTTAATCGCGGTGATGTGATTAAAGTCGAAATGAAGCGCGTGACGATCCCTGAAGGACTTACCGTTGTACAAATAGCTGAAAAAATCGCAGAAGGAACAAGTTGGAGTGCTGAAGTGTTCCAGCAAAACCTCGAAAACCCAGAACTTTTCCCTTCAACTGTGCTTGCAGATCTTCCGCTGAATGATCAAATCAAGTATCCGCTAGAAGGTTATTTATTCCCAGATACCTACGACTTCAAAGTCGACGAAACAGAACAAGAACTGATTCAACGCATGCTGCAAGAACTAGAGAACAAACTCGCTACGCTACCTGAAGATTGGCGAGACCAAATCGCAAAACGCGGATTGAATGTCCATGAAATCCTTACCATTGCTTCTATGATTGAACGCGAGGTATCTGTTGAAGAAGAACGTGAAATTGTTGCAGGTGTCATCTATAATCGATTAGCTGAAAACATGCCGTTACAACTTGATGCCACTGTGCAATATGCATTAGATAAACCCAAAGAACGTTTATTTGAAGTGGATTTGCGTGTAAATAGTCCATACAACACATATTTGAATACGGGTCTGCCACCAGGACCGATTGCTAGTCCTAGCCTGTTATCGATAGAAGCAGCGATATATCCCGCTAAGACGGAATACTATTATTATGTAACCAAAAAAGATGGCACTTCAGCGCATTTATTTGCAAAAACCTACAAGGAGCATTTGAAAAATATTGTGCTCAGCAAAAAAAATATCAGTGAATAAGAAGGTAATTCATGTGAACAAACCAGAGCTTGTCGTGAATGTCGGTTCCCTAGAAGACATCAAAAGACTCGTACGTGCAGGTGCAAATGCAGTGATTGTAGGCGAGCATAAATTCGGAGTTCGCTTGCCCAATGATATGCAGATTCACCAGATCCAAGATGCTGTCGCGTGGTGTCATCGCCATAATACGAAGGTATATGTTGCAGTCAATCAGATTTTCGATCATGACACGATTCCCGATCTAGAGGCGTATCTCCACGAACTGCAACTAGCTGATGTGGATGCGTTGCTATATACCGATCCTGCAGTTGTGATGATTAATCGGCAACTTGTTCGTCCACTTCCGCTACATTGGAGTGGAGACATGACATCGACGAATTACGGCTCTGCTAACTTTTGGGCGAAACAAGGTGCATCGCGAGTCGTACTTGCTAGAGAATTGAACCTAGATGAAATTAAAGAATGTAAGCGAAACGTCCAGATCGACATCCAAATTCAAGTGCACGGGATAACGAACATTTATCATTCCAAAAGACATCTAGTACAAAGTTATTATCAGTATATGCAAAACAAACAACAACAATCCCATAACCTACCCACTTCTTCTATGATCGAAATGCCTCGTGATGCGGAACTTTATCTCATTGAACGTGAACGTCCTGACCAATGCTATCCGATCTATGAAGATCGAAGTGGCACGCACATCATGAGTTCCGAAGATATCTGTATGCTCGAAAATATGGACGACATCTTAGCGGTACAATGTGAAAGTTTGAAGATCGAAGGGTTTATGAAATCATTGACGTATAATGAAACGGTCGTTCGAAGCTACAGAGCTGCGATAGATGCTTATGTGAGTAACCCAGAACAATATGTATGTGATCCAAAGTGGTTAACCGATATCGCGGCATTACAAGATCCGAAGCGGGAATTAAATTTCGGGTTCTATTATAAAGAACAGGTATATTAAATGAGACTGAACCCTAAAGGAGTGAGAAGCTAGTGAACGCGATGGCACATCGACGTGGTAAACCTGAGCTCTTAGCGCCTGCAGGAAATCTAGAGAAACTTCAATTCGCTGTTCATTATGGTGCAGATGCTGTATATATTGGCGGACAAAAATACGGTTTGCGCTCGAATGCAGATAACTTCTCTTTTGAAGAAATGAAAGAAGCTGTGCAATTTGCGAACCGGTACGGAGCAAAAGTCTTCGTAGCTACGAATATTTATGCACATCATGAAGATATAGAAGGGTTAGATGAATACCTGATGACATTGCAAGAAATCGGGATTGCTGCGATTATCGCTGCAGATCCTGTTGTGATGGATGCAGCAAGACGAGTTGCACCGCTACTAGAAGTACATGTGAGTACGCAGCAATCGATCATGAATGGGCAAGCAGTGAAATTCTGGAAGGAGCTAGGCATTGAGCGTGTCGTGCTAGCAAGAGAAGTGAGTTTAGCAGATATCCAAGAGATCAAAAAACAAGTCGATATCGAAATAGAAGTATTTATTCACGGGGCAATGTGTAGTTCATATTCAGGGCGTTGTGTATTGTCCAACCATTTCACAGATCGTGATTCCAATCGCGGGGGGTGCTCTCAATCTTGTCGATGGAAATATGATTTGTACGCTACACATGGACTGAATCACCAAGCTGTTGTTGAAGATATCCCTGTATTTGCTGATGCAGAGTTTCCAATGGTTACTCATGAGGACGACGCTTTCTCGATGGGTTCAAAAGACCTCAGTATGCTTGAACATATCCCGCAACTGATCGAGGCAGGCATTGATAGTTTCAAAATCGAAGGTCGAATGAAAAGCATTCATTATGTAGCCACAGTCGTACATGCCTATCGTCAAGCCATTGATGCGTATTGGGATCATCCTGAGCAATATGTGTTGAATCAAGCGTGGCTCGAAGATATGCTCAAAGCAGCGAATCGGCCTGTACAGACTGGGTTTTATTTTGATGTTCCCGATGGGTTTGATCATCTATACGTTGCGGAAAGCAAAGTTGCTGCATATGATTTTGCAGGTCTAGTGATCGATTATGACCCGATGACAACGATAGCTACCATTGAACAACGGAATCATTTTAAAGTCGGACAAGAAATTGAGTTTTTGTCTCCTCAGGTTCAGTCATTTACACAAATCGTCGAAGCGATATGGGATGAATCAGGTAATCCGCTTACTGCAGCAAGACATCCTTTGCAAAAAATACAAATCCGAACGTCTCAACCCGTAGCAAAATGGGATATGATGCGCAAGAAAATCGGACAATAAACGTGTATCCATTGCACAGAAGTTTGGTGGGAACCATGAAGGATACATCAGGTATTCTGCTATCAACCGTGTATAAGCTTGATCAAAGTAATGAAAACGAGATGCGCGATGTGCTGTTTCCATTTGCTTTGGAAGAATGGTGGTGTCGTCACATGAATCAGGTGAAGGTACCGATCATTCATTTGTGGACACATCCACGTGCATTTGTGATGGGGTTAAGAGACAGTCGGCTACCTGAAGCACGTGCTGCCAAACAATGGCTTGAACACCAAGGGTATCACACTGCAGTCAGGAATTCGGGAGGATTAGCTGTGCCTTTAGATGCAGGGGTGCTTAATGTATCGTTACTTTTGCCAAAAACAGCTATACAAATGGAGTTCCATCGTGAATTCTTCTGGATGACAAGCATGATTCAACGAGTTGTTTCGTCATGGATACGTGAGAACCGAAGTGGGGAAATAAGCAGTGAAGACATACGAAGTGGGGAAATTCGAGGTTCTTTTTGTCCTGGAGAATATGACATGAGCATCGGTGGTCGGAAATTTTGCGGGATTGCTCAGCGCAGGTTGCAGCAAGCGGTCAGCGTGCAAGCCTTCATTATCGTTGAAGGGGACGGTGAAGTAAGAGCAGAACAAGTGAAAGAGTTCTATCGACGGGCAACGAATCACTTGGCCATTACAGGTGTACCAGAAATAATACCACAAGTCACAGCAAGCTTATCGCAAGCACTGCATCAACCGATAACCGTAAGTCAAGTTGCAGATCATATCTCCCGCTTACTTGCAGAAGAAGGCATCGAAGTGCTTTCACAGCAACCACAGATGCCATCTCGACTCGACATACAAGCAGGCATCGATGAAATGAAACTCAGATATGGCCTAGATGGAGGATAACTACATCTGTGGTGGAGATAGAAAATAGTGTAGAGCGTGGGGAAGTTCTTGTTGCCAAAATCCCCATGTATGGGTGCCGGTCTGTTCTTGATAACAAAGAACGGCTTTTTGTTGTTCCAAGATTTGTTGGGTAAGGCGATTGGCAAGCAAAAAATCAAAGCGACCGCGATCAGTAACAATATCTTCTTCATGGAGTCCAACAAGTATATACATGGTTAACCAAGATAAATCACTTTGAGAACGGCATTTGTCTTGAGTCTCTGAGAAAAATGCTCCGGAAAAGGATATGAGCTTATGAAAAAGGTTAGGATAATCCAATGCGAGGTGTAACGATACAGTGGCTCCTAGTGAATCACCTGCAAGTATTCGCTCACTAGGAAGTGGGCGAGCTGCGTATTGGGACTGTATCCATGGAACGAGTTCCTCAGCAAAGAAATGACAATACGCTTGATGCTGCTTACCAACAGGTGCATATTCAGCTGTCCGATGTATTGCTTCGACATCAATACCAACAATGATCGCAGGATCTAATCCGTGTTCGAGAATACCCTTGGTTAAAGCGGTTGCGATTCGCCCGAAGTTAAAAAATTGTTCACCATCTTGGCAATAAATCACAGGGTAAGACAACCACTCTTGATATCCGGGAGGCACATAAATTCGCAATGAACGTGGATGGGCCAAATAAGGTGAAGCCAAACTTCGTTTGAATATCGTTCTTTGATACTCAGGTGGTCGAACCACATGCTCACCTCCGCAACGTTATATGAATAGTTTATGAACAGTAGTATGAACAGTTTATGAACAGTTTATGAACAGTATGCTTACAAATAAGCAAACTGTACTACTTAATATATTGTTCTGTTATAGTCTGTTTCATCTTAATTCGCTGATTTAAATAGGAAATTTGTGTACTTTTTGATGAAACAGTAATATAATATGACTATAACAGATCAGAAATCAAAAAGCACGAAAAATATATATGAGGTGATAAGCTTGAGTAAACCATCGGTATTACAAACGCAACATGTGGTCTCTGCCGAATCAATAGAAGCTCTATGCATACTCGGTGAAAACGGGAAAATCTTACCTCATGCTGAAATGCCCAACCTCAGTGACCTACAGGTAAAAGAAATTATGCGAAGAATGGTATTTACACGTGTGTGGGATGAAAGAGCAGTCAATTTGGGGAGACAGGGCAGGCTCGGATTTTATGCGCCTGTATCAGGTCAAGAAGCTGCAATGATAGCAAGTGAATATGCGTTGCGACATGATGACTTCATATGCCCTGGATATCGAGACATTCCTCAATTGGTTTGGCATGGATTGCCGATGTACCAGGCTTTCTTATATTCACGTGGCCATCAGCATGGAGGGCAAATTCCTGAAGATGTCCATGTATTGATGCCTCAAATCATTATCGGAGCGCAAATTCTTCATGCAACAGGTATCGCGATGGCATTCAAAAAACGCAAGCAACCGCGTGTTGCGATAACTTACACAGGTGACGGCGGAAGCTCAGAAGGTGACTTCTATGAAGGAATGAATTTCGCGGGTGTGTTTAAACTTCCTGTCATCTATTTTGTGCAAAACAATCAATACGCGATTTCGACACCGTTCGAGAAGCAGACTGCTGCACAATCGATTGCTCATAAAGCGATAGCAGCTGGCATACGTGGCGTACAAGTGGATGGCATGGATGCTCTTGCTGTGTATCAAGTTGTTCACGAAGCTGCTGAGAACGCACGTCGCGGTGAAGGAGCAACTCTCATCGAAGCCATTACGTATCGCTTTCGACCACATTCGATGGCTGATGACACAACGAAATATCGCACCAAAGAAGAAGAAGCCCAGTGGGTACGTAAAGACCCTATATCCCGAATGCGAATTTTCCTTTCAGACAAAGGGCTATGGAATGAAGCTGAAGAAGCATTAGTAAAAGAAGATGCCAAGCAAACCGTTGCTGCGCAAATCAAAAAAGCAGAAGAAACAGCAAAGATGACAGTCCCTGGGTTGATTGATTCCATGTTCGAACACATCCCACAGCATCTTGCTGAACAAAAACAATTATATCTATAAAGCACACGAGATGAAGGAGGCCAAGCTCATGCCAGAAATGACGATGATTCAAGCAATCAAAGATGCGATGCGCGTTGAATTACAAAGAGATCCGAATGTGTTGCTATTTGGAGAAGACGTAGGTCATGTTGGAGGTGTATTTCGCGCTACAGAAGGCCTCCAGCAAGAATTCGGAGAAGACCGTGTATTCGACACACCACTCGCTGAATCAGCTATTGGCGGATTAGCTGTAGGGTTGGGTATCCAAGGATTCCGGCCCATTGCTGAAATTCAGTTTGTTGGATTTATATACGAAGCACTTGATCAAATTTGTGTACAAGCTGCTCGTATGCGTTATCGTTCAGGTGGCAGATACCACGCACCGATCGTATTTCGCACACCTTTTGGAGGCGGAGTCAAAGCGGCAGAGCTTCATATCGATTCGTTAGAAGGGTTACTTGTACAAACTCCAGGCATCAAAGTCGTGATTCCTTCCAATCCTTATGATGCAAAAGGTTTATTAATTGCAGCGATTCGTGATAATGACCCCGTGTTTTTCATGGAACACCTCAATTTGTATCGTTCTTTCCGCGGGGAAGTGCCTGAAGGTGAATATACTGTAGAAATAGGTAAAGCCAACGTGGTTCGAACAGGTAGTGATGTTACCATCATCACATATGGAGCTATGGTTCACACATCTTTGAAAGCAGCTGAAGACATAGAGAAAACACAAGGTGTTCATGTAGAAGTCATTGATCTTCGTACATTAATGCCATTAGATATAGACACGATTGTAGCATCAATCAAAAAAACACATCGTGGAATCATTGTTCAAGAAGCACAAAAAACATCAGGTGTAGCTGCTGAAATTATTGCTCAGATTAATGAGAAAGCGATTCTGTATCTCGAGGCGCCGATTCTTCGTATAACACCTCCAGACACGGTGTATCCATTCGCACAAATCGAAGATGAGTGGCTGCCGAATCCAAGCAAAATCATTCGCGGATTAAACGAAGTATTGCATTATAATTAATGCGCTAAAAAAATAGAGTTTCTGCTTATAAGCTTAGAAATATCGGAGAGGAGGTCTTCCTAGTGGCACTATATGAATACTTGTTTCCTGAGCTCGGTGAAGGTATACATGAAGGCGAAGTTGTGAAGTTATGGATTAAACCTGGAGAAATCGTCACAGATGAATCAATGATCATGGAAGTGCAAAATGATAAAGCGGTTGTCGAAGTACCTTGTCCCGTCGATGGGAAAATCGTGGAAGTATACATCACAGAGGGCCAAACATGCACAGTCGGACAGTTGGTGGCACGAATTGAAGTTGAGGGAGCTGATGGAGCTAATGGAGCTAATGGAGCTAATGGAGCTAATGGAGCTATTCCTTCATCTCCTCCTGCTCAGGAAGAGAATAAAGCCAGTGGCACAGTAACCCATCAACCACGTGCAATAGAAACCGCAACTCAACATACGCAAGTAGACACATTAGCAACACCTAGCGTTCGCAAGCTAGCCCGAGACCAAGGTATCACGCTACACGACGTGCAGCCCACTGGAAAGCATGGTCATGTTACACGAGAAGATGTCATGAATCATAACTCCTCTGCACAACATCAGACATTAGGGAATGTACAATCGGAATCTGGTTTAGCTCTTGATACAATCCATGTCGTGGAGAAGGTTACACCTCAGCTTGATGCAGATGAAGATCGTATTCCATTCAAAGGGATACGTAAAGTGATCGCTAATGCGATGATTAAATCAGTATACACAGCTCCTCATGTCACACTGATGGATGAAGTTGATGTCCGTGCACTGGTTGCGTTTCGTGAGCGTACCAAACCCATTGCAGAGCAAAAAGCAATTAAGCTCACGTATTTGCCTTTTATCGTAAAAGCTCTGGTTGTTGCTTGTCGCCAATATCCGGTTATGAACGCAACGATAGATGAAGAAAAACAAGAAATCGTACACAAAAAATACTATCATGTTGGTATTGCAACAGATACAGACAATGGTTTACTTGTACCCGTGATCCGAGATGTCGATAAGAAAAACATATGGTCGATTGCTTCTGCAATTATGGATGTTGCTAAGCGTGCTCGCGAAAGCAAATTAAGTGCGCAAGAACTTCGTGGAAGCACGATTTCGATTACGAATATCGGATCTGTAGGAGGCATGTTCTTCACGCCTGTGATTAATTTCCCTGAAGTCGCGATCCTTGGTGCAGGACGCATTACAGATAAACCCGTTGTGAAAGATGGACAAATCGTCATAGGCGCAATGATGGCGTTATCACTAAGTTTTGATCATCGAATTGTAGACGGAGCAACAGCTCAAGCTTTCTTAAACACGATCAAACGCTTATTAGCTGATCCAGAGTTACTTATCTTGGAGGTGTAGTATGGTTGTTGGAGATGCTTCGATCGATATCGACGTGTTAGTTATTGGTGCGGGTCCCGGAGGCTATGTAGCAGCAATTCGGTGTGCACAATTAGGTCAGAAAGTGTTGATTGTCGATCAATCAGGCTGGGGTGGCGTATGCTTGAATCGAGGATGTATTCCTTCTAAAGCATTAATTTCGGCAGCTCATCAATATGAACATATGCAACATACCAATCATATGGGGATTACTGCGTCTGAAGTCAGCGTGGATTTCACCAAAGTACAAGCATGGAAGCAATCGATTGTGGATAAACAATCCAAAGGCGTACATGCGTTACTACAAGCGAATCAGATTCAAATGTTTCAAGGAGAAGCGATGTTCATCAATGAGCATGAAGCCCGATTGTTCAATGAACAAGAATCGCCGCGGTACCGGTTTCAACACTGCATTATCGCTACGGGTTCTCGTCCTATCGAACTGCCGGGCTTTGCTTATGGTGGACGTATACTGTCATCAACAGAAGCGTTGAATCTATCTGAGATTCCTTCAAGCTTAGTTGTCATTGGTGGCGGTTATATTGGGATTGAGCTTGGGCAAGCGTATGCCAAATTAGGAACAAAAGTAACCATTCTTGAAGGATCTGACTTCATTTTGTCTGGATTTGAGAAAGAAATGACCAAACTCGTTGCGAATCATTTACAAAAACTTGGAGTCGACATCATTACCGAAGCCAAAGCACAGCACAGCACGATAACCGACGAACACGTGAGCATCACGTATACAGTGAAAGACGAAGAGAAGCAAATCGTCGCTGATTATGCATTAGTTACAGTAGGCAGAAGACCAAATACAGATGGTGAATTAGGTTTGGATTTAATCCAAATTCAACTCACTGATCGAGGGCATATTGTCGTCGATCATCAATGCCGAACGAACATTCCGCATGTGTATGCGATTGGAGATGTAACGCAAGGACTAGCACTAGCACACAAAGCTTCCTATGAAGCAAAAGTCGTAGCTGAAGTGATTGCAGGACAACCTAGCACTATCGATTATAAAGCGATACCTGCTGTTGTTTTTTCTGATCCTGAAATAGCAAGTGTCGGTTTATCTGAGAAAGAAGCAAGTGCAGCAGGAATGTCCGTGAAGATCGGTAAATTTCCTTATGCAGCTAATGGTAGAGCGAATACACTGAATGCAACACAAGGATTCGTGAAACTAGTCGCTCATCAACACACAGGCTTGTTGATCGGTGCGCAAATCGTAGGACCAGAAGCTTCGAATTTGATTGGCGAGCTAGCGCTTGCGATCGAAATGGGTGCACATCTAGAAGATATCGCTTTGACCATTCATGCACATCCGACACTTACAGAAATGGTGATGGATGCCGCTGAAGGAGCACTGGGTCAACCTATCCATCAATTCGTGAAGCCAGTATCATCACGTTAACTCGATAAACGGCACTTCATCCCATGTATCAAGAACTTCAGGTAATCGCACAACAATCATATTGACTTGATTATTTATAATGACTCTCTATAATGAAGCATAGGATAGGTGTAACTCATTTTGAGAGTTTTTTGCTATGTGTTCTATCAAGACTTGGAAATAATTTCTGCGTTATCTTTACAGATACCAAAAAAAATTGTTATGATGTTTAAATAATCTAAGATCTCGAGCGAGTAGATGATTGTATGTCATCAGAAGGAAGGAGATGTATCGTGCCGACAAAAGACTTCAATATCTCCAAACTGACTATTCCTGATTCTCTTATGCAACAAATTAGATCGATGATCGTAAACAAAAAACTAAAACCTGGTGAAGAGTTACCTTCTCAAAGGAAAATGGCAGCTGAGCTCGGCGTAGGTGTTCCTGCAATTAGAGAAGCATTGAAAATTATGGATGGTATGGGTTTAGTAGAAATTAGACATGGTCATAGCACGATTATCAAACAATTATCGTTGGAGTCACTCATGACCAACATGACACTTGTATTAGAACTTACAGAGTTTGATGTCATGCATCTTTTAGAAACAAAAGATTTTATCGAAACACAATGTGCTTTTGTAGCTGCTACTCGTGCAACAGATGCTGAAATCAAAGAACTAGCTCGCATCATTAAATCCATGGAAAGAAATATAAACAATTCGAAAGAATACGCGCAATTGGACTATTTATTTCATCTTACGATCGTGAAATCAGTACATAACCCTGTAATCAACGAAATTATGACGATGGCTGGAAAAATGATCCTTAAAGGATTTGAAATCACATCTTCCTTGCCCGGAAGAGATATTGCGATGGAATATCACCGCAGAATTTACGAAGCGATTCGTGAACGCAATGGATCACTCGCATCATCACTCATTCATGAACATATCGCGGAAACTGCAAATCGGTATAAAGAATCGCAAATGATCAAAATATGACATATCTCAATTGACAAATTTATGAGAATGGATTTATAATATTTTTAGAGTATGCTTACGATTTAGAAACCTCAGGTTTAGTCATTTTTTTTAGATCAACTGATAACATCACTTTAACAGATGAACGGTGAATAGATGACGCCTCCATTGTATATAGATGTCACTAGGATCTGAGCTGTGAAAAGTAATTTGATTGTCAAAATCCATCATAGTTCTTGAAAGGGGAATCTGTATATGGGACAAAATCATCTTGTTCAAGTAGCTGTAGATGCTACAACAGTAGAAAGAGGTTTAGAACTGATTAAACTAGCAGTAAATGCAGGTGCAGATATTGTAGAAGCTGGAACACCGTTCATTACTTATTTCGGAATGAAAGCCATTGACTATGTCTATGAAAACGCTCAAGGTCGTAAAGTATTAGCTGATTTCAAAACTTTTGATGGTGCAGAGAAATATGCGATCGAAGCCGCTAGTCGTGGTGCAAATATGGTGACTGTTATGGCTAGAGCAGCTGATGGTGCGATTCAAGCTTCGGTTAGTGGAGCTAGGAAAGCTGGAATTAAAGTTGTAGCTGATTTATGTTCTGTGCCATTGGCTGAAATAGGTAAACGAGCCGGGGAATGTGAACGATTAGGTGTGGATTATGTGATGATCCATTTGGGTCATGATGATGCACATGCGAATTCATACAAGCATGTACTTGATGGTCTTGACGATGTCGTTAAAGTCGTGAAAGTACCTATTTTTGTGAGTACATTCACAATTGAGGAAGCACTTGAAGCGCTTCGCAAAGGTGCGACAGGGATTGTCCAAGGCGAACCTATTTTGAGTCGTGCCAACGCTTTGGAGCAAATGACTGATTTTGTAAAAGCTGTGAAAGCATTTTAATAACTTGCTATATGAGAAAGAAGGGACATTGTGAAACCTGAAATTTTGATTTTGATGACAGATCAACATGCAGCGAATTGCAATGGATTTATGGGGAATCAAATTGTATCTACTCCTCATTTGGATCGATTAGCAACAAATGGTGTAGTATTTGATCAAGCTTATACCAGTAGTCCTATATGTGTACCAGCTAGAGTATCGTTCATGACAGGGATTAACCCTTCCCATGGAGGTTGGTTCGACAATGATTATGCGATAGGTGACAATCAATCGACCTACATGCATGCGTTAACACTTGCAGGTTATGAAACTGTATTGTGTGGCAGAATGCATTTTGTAGGAGAAGATCAACGACATGGGTTCACAAATCGAATCATGGGTGATTTCACAGCAAGTTTTCCGGGTGGACATGGAAAACGTAGACAGAGTCATGGTCCTTACCAATTGGCCTCCACAGGAAAATATTGCATGCGAGTTGTAGGTGGGAACGACACCACGCCGGTTCTAGAATATGATGAAGCTGTGGTCGAGAAAGCCAAAGAATATTTGAGTAGCAGTTACGAAAAATCTCAATGTATGGTAGTTGGCTTGTTTGCTCCTCATTTCCCTTTCGTAGCTCCTTCTGAGTATTATTTGAAATACAAAGGTATTGCAGATGGCCCTCCGAATGAAGCAATAAATTTTGATACACATCCAATGTACTACAAATATGAAAAAGCACTGACGGACGAAACTCATGTTAAAAATGCTCGAGCTGCTTACTACGGTCTTGTCGAAAATATCGATAGACAAGTTGGGGAATTGCTTACAGCTTGGGAAGAATACCTTAAGCGAAATCACAAAACAGGGATTGTCGTATATCTAAGTGATCACGGAGAATCTGCTGGAGAAAAAGATTTATTTGGCAAAATGAATTTCTTTGATCCTTCTGCGAAAATACCAATGATATTTTCGGGAGAAGGGATACAAAAAGGCATACGAATTAGTCACCCTGTTAGCATTATAGATGTGGGAGCAACGTTGTGCGAAATCGTCGGCGCAAGTAAACCTCCTAAGATCGATGGAACAAGTTTGTTTCATCAAGTGTGCAATGGAATTGAAGATCCTTATCGAGAAGTCATTTCAGAATTTATGGAAAAAAACGATCAAGGCGCATTAGTACCAGGTCGAATGATTCGTTATTCTCATTGGAAATTGATCCGATACCGAGGATATGAAGATCATGATTTACTGTTTGATTTGCAAAATGATCCTGGCGAAACACTCAATCTTCGTGATGAGCGTCCGAAAGAGTATGCATTGTTAGGTCGAATGTTAGAAAATGGATGGGATACTACGCGGATTACAGAACAATATGCGACTTATCGCGCTAATATTGAGATGATATCGAAATGGAATAAACACACAGGGAAAACAGATGAAGCTGTATGGAAAATTTCCGAAAAAGCAAGATCTCCAATTAAACACAAATAAATGGTGAGGAGATACATCTCTCATTATTCGTTCAATTCTGATAATATCAGCTTATCATTAAATCATGAAAGGATAAAATAATGAAAACAGCAGTTATCTCAGCACCATATAAGTTTGAAATTAAAGAAATGCAGAAGCCAACCCCTCAAGCAGGACAATTATTGATCAGAGTTAAATCAGTAGGGATTTGTGGGTCTGATGTTCACGGAATGGAAGCAGAAGGCGGAATACGCAGAAGACCAGGGTTAATCATGGGACATGAGGCTTCAGGTCAAATTGAAGCAGTTGGTGAAAACGTAGTAGGTTGGAAACCTGGAGATCGTGTAGCGATCAATCCGCAATTGTCTTGTGGGTATTGTTATGGATGTGAACGAGGGTTAAAACATCTGTGTGAAAATGGAGTAGTGTTAGGATCATCCCGAGTGAGTATGTCGCATGGTGCCATGCAGGAATATATTATAGTTCCTCCTCGACAAGTCAATAAACTTCCAGATAATGTAAGCTATGATGAAGGTTGTACATTGGATTTCGTCGGAAATGCGATGCATGTCATGAACCGAGCTGAAGGTAAGTTTGGTGACACCTATGTGGTAATCGGTACAGGAGCCATTGGTTTAGTGATTGTCCAACTTGCTAAATTAAGAGGAGCTGGGAAAATCATTGCAGTAGATACATCTCCAACTAAACTTGAGCTTGCTAAGAAATATGGAGCAGATCGAGTAATTAATCCGATGCATGAAGATGTCATCGAAGCTGTAAAGCAAGAAACAAACGGATATGGTGCAGATATCTCTATCGAAGCAGTAGGAATACCTGCTACGTATGAGACAGCTGTTAACGTTTTGAGAATTCAAGGGAAACTAATGGCACTAGGATTTGCTGTAAACGAAGTGAAAATTCCTATCCAACCGCTACTCTTCAAAGAACTAAGTATCATTGGTTGTACAGGATTTGCCTTTGAAGCTGAGTCTGTTCTCAATATGATTAGTGATGGTAGAATAGACGTGAAGACACTGATTACGCATAAGTATACCTTAGATAAAATTGAAGCAGGATTTGAATCAATTTTAGATCTTACTAGCAATACGATTAAAGTTGTTATCAACCCCTAAAGAAAGGAAATGAATTATGGCTAATTTGTCAGCTCCAGAAATACTATCGAATTTCATAGGTGGTCAATGGGTTAAAGCCAAATCCCAACAATCAGAACCCGTCTACAATCCTGCAACGGGAGACATCATTGCCTACACACCACTTTCAACTCAAGAAGATGTGGATCACGCAGTTGCAGTTGCACGGGATGCATTTTCTGCTTGGAGAGATACACCTGTACCGAAGCGAGCAAGACTTTTATTTAAATATCAACAATTATTGGTAGACCATTGGGAGGAACTTGCACAGATCATCACAACAGAAAATGGTAAAAGTTATGAAGAAGCTTATGGAGAAGTGCTTAGAGGGATTGAATGTGTAGAATTCGCAGCTGGAGCACCTACCTTGATGATGGGGAAGCAGTTGCCTGATATTGCCACCCGTATTGAATCGGGTATGTATCGTTATCCGATTGGTGTTGTGGGAGGGATTACCCCATTTAATTTCCCGATGATGGTACCCTGTTGGATGTTTCCATTAGCAATTGCATGTGGCAATACGTTTATATTGAAACCTTCAGAACGAACACCACTTTTAGCGAATCGATTAGCTGAACTATTTACGCAAGCAGGTTTGCCAGAAGGAGTACTGAACATTGTTCATGGTGCGCGTGATGTCGTTAATGGGCTTTTGCAACATCCTGGTATCAATGCGATTTCATTTGTAGGATCACAACCAGTTGCAGAGTATGTATACAAGACAGCTGCTCAATACGGAAAAAGAGTGCAAGCATTGGCAGGAGCCAAAAATCATAGTGTTGTTATGCCTGATGCGGATATTAATCTCGCTGTCACGCAGATTATTTCAGCTTCATTTGGTTCTGCAGGCGAGCGATGTATGGCGTGTTCGGTTGTCGTAGCTGTTGGAGATATTGCTGACACATTAGTCGCACAATTAAAAAAAGCTGCTGATGAAATCAAAATAGGGAACGGAATGGAAAAAGGTGTATTTCTAGGTCCTGTTATTCGAGATTCTCATAAAGACAAGACCATTGCAAATATCGAAACAGGAGTGCGTGAAGGTGCTGAATTAGTCAGAGATGGTCGTACGGATGAAGAATCAACAGGCAAAGGGTATTTCATAGGACCGACCATATTTGATCATGTCACTCCTCACATGTCAATATGGAAAAACGAATTGTTTGCTCCAGTGTTATCTGTAGTTAGAGTAGCGAATTTGGATGAAGCCATCGAGGTCATGAATCAGTCTGAATTTGCCAATGGAGCATGCATTTATACAAGACAAGGTGAGCATGTCCGCAAGTTTCGCGATAAAGTCGATGCAGGAATGTTAGGTGTCAATCTAGGAGTACCAGCGCCTATGGCGTTCTTCCCGTTCTCAGGTTGGAAGAACTCCTTCTATGGGGATCTACATGCGAATGGAACAGATGGCGTAGAATTTTACACACGCAAGAAAATGGTGACTGCTCGTTGGTAGATATGTGGTCTTAAGTATGAATGAGGAAGGAGTTACTTTTGTGCAACAAACGAAACCGAATATATTGTGGATATGTACTGATCAACAGCGATTTGATACCATTCATTCTCTAGGGAATCCCGATATTCGGACTCCTCATATCGATCGGCTTGTTGCTCAAGGAGTTGCTTTCACAAAAGCATATGTGCAATCCCCGATTTGTTCACCTAGTCGAGCAAGTTTCTTGACAGGTAGGTATCCTAGAACGACGCGTGTGACCAAGAATGGTGCTCCTTATTTTCCTGAAGATGAAGTCCTAGTGACCAAAATTTTGGCTGAATCTGGCTACGATTGTGGCTTAGTTGGAAAACTTCATCTATCTTCAAATCGTAACGAACAAATGCCATTTGGTATTGAACGAAGATATGATGACGGGTACCGCTATTATCGCTGGAGTCCGACTCCACGTAATGGCTGGGAAGTAGGGCATGATTATCAAGTGTGGTTGAAAGAGCAAGGTATCGAATGGGAAAAACACTACAAAAGGCGTGATGGCGGAATTGAAGCCAAATATTCACAAACCTCATGGTGTACTTATGAAACAGAGAGATTTATTCGCTATAACAGTCACGCCCCTTGGCTACTAAGTGTCAATTTGTTTGATCCACACGAACCATTTGATCCACCTATGGAATATAAACAAAGATACCTTCCATCTGACATGCCTTTACCCAAATGGAAAGATGGAGAGTTAGCGAATAAGCCAGAGATTCAACAAAGTGATTACATAAATGGGGGACAAGGAGGACTCGGACCTGCTTGTGCAAAACTAAGTGACATAGAAAAACAAGAATACGTAGCAGACTATTATGCCATGATTGAACAAATAGATGACCATGTTGGGAAGTTATTGACTGTTCTTGAAGAGACAGGTCAACTTGAAAATACAGTTATCATATTCATGAGTGATCATGGTGAAATGCTGGGTGATCATGGATTGATTTGGAAAGGTGCTTATTTCTATGAAGGATTGGTGCATGTTCCATTGATTATTTCCTGGCCTGGACATATTCAACAAAACATGAAAAGTGATGCATTGGTAGAATTAGTGGATCTTGCACCTACATTACTTGATCTTTGTGGGGTCGAAATTCCCTATTATATGCAAGGCAAAAGCTTATTGTCAATCTTGACTGGGAAAACTAACCCACATCAGCATAAAGATCATGTTTATTGTGAATTTTATCATGCACTGTTGAATACGCATGAGGACATCTACGCGACGATGTATTATGACGGTCGTTATAAAATCGTTGTCTATCAAGGTATTGATCTTGGTGAATTGTATGATCATCAGACAGATCCCGATGAATTCGTGAATTTGTGGGATCTACCTGAAATGTTTCAGAAAAAGTATGAGTTAATGAAGAAATGTTTTGATGCTAGCATATCTACTGTAGATCCGAAACCACCGTTATTATATTTCTCTTGATCAGCATTCTTGCACATGGGGGGTAAGCAATGAAACCTAATATTTTACTGATCATGACTGACCAAATGCGCTGGGATGCTTGGGGTCGAGCAGGAGGATGGATCAAGACACCTGTTCTTGATCAATTATCTCAAGAAGGGGTCACGTTTACAAACTGCATGACGAATTCACCAGTTTGTTCACCTACTCGACTTTCACTAGCTACTGGACAATATCCGCATAACACTGGTGTATGGAGAAACCTCAAAGGATATGATTTGCCAAGCGACACCCCTACTTTCATGCAATCAATTCGAAATGCAGGTTATCGCACAGGCATTATTGGGAAAGCGCATTTACACCATCATGAAAATGACATTCGTGATCGAGTACCTTTGATGAACACACTGGGCTTTGATCATGTCAATGAAATTGCAGGACCCAGAGCAAGTAGTCGTGTTCTTAGCAATATGACTGAGGAATGGCAAAAGCAAGGGGTATTAGAAGCGTATATTGAAGATTTCAGAGAAAGATTTAATCACAAACCGTATGTAGCTCGACCTTCGACATTACCATTGGAACTTTACTATGACGTGTATATAGGTAATAAAGCCAAAGAATATATACAAGAAGCGGATTCTGCTCACCCATGGTTTATCCAAGTAGGTTTTTCAGGTCCACACGAACCTTGGGATGCACCAGAACCTTATGCAAGTCTATATGATCCATCGGTTATGCCCAAACCAATAGAAAGAAACAACTTCCGAGATAGTCCACATCGACCCAAAGGCAATCTTGACCATTTGATGAGTCATGGAAACATGCATTCACCAGAGCTCTCTTTAGACGAAATCGCTCAAATGAGAGCGAATTATGCAGGGAATGTAACACTTATTGATGAACAAATAGGTGAAATCATTCAAGCATTAAAAGATAAAAACATCTATGATCAAACAGTGATTGTATTTGTTTCCGATCATGGTGAAATGAATGGTGATTATGGTCTAATTTACAAAGAAACGTTCTTCAATGCCGCAGTGAAAGTTCCACTCATTATCCGCACACCAGAAATGAAAAATAGTTCTATAAGCGGAAGTATGTATCATGAAATGGTGGAATTCTTTGATATTGGTCCTACTTTGTGTGATCTTGCTAGTGGAGTAATCAGTTACCAGCAATTCGCTAAATCATTAGTACCTGTGTTAGAGAACCTTCATGTTCAACATCGTGCAGAAGCAATGTCTGAGCACAAAGGTGAAATCATGCTGGCTTCAAAAGAGTGGAAAATCGTGTTTAATCAACAAGGGGAACCCTACTTGATGTTCCATCTAGCAACTGACCCTATGGAATTAACTAATTTAATTGATCATTCGGGATATGAGTCGATTGTGTCTGATTTCAAAGATAGATTCATCAAGCGTATCATCAGCACACAAAAATACATATTCCATGATCGTCCAGAAAGTGCTGGCATTGAACATTTGATCGCTCCCAAAGGATAAGGGGATATTGCTTGACAACATATATGAATTGATTATACTGATAATATCAGTATACCACATTAAGGAAAGATAATTACTGATATTATCTAGCTAAAGTGAAGTAAAGTAGGGAAAATTAAACATTTACTTCCTTTATATGTAAGCGCTCTATAGAAAGCTTATTGGATCCAAATTTAATTGTTTGATTAACTAGATTTCATTTAAATTCAGTGTATCTAGTTTTCAATAAAATCATGATGGAGGTATTCATATGAAAAAAATTTTCCTTATCGTATTTACTATTTTGCTTGCCATTTCAATAGCAGCTTGTTCATCAGCTTCTCAGGATGAACCCACTACAGCTCCTGTTGAAAACTCAGAAGCAATAGCTGAAGCGGAAGCAGAGAAACAAGCAGCTGAAGATGCAGTAGCTCAAGCAGAAGCTGAAAAGAAAGCAGCTGAAGAAGCAGCAGTCAAAGCAGAAGCCGAAAAGAAAGCAGCTGAAGAAGAATTAGCCAAAGCTACAGAAGAGAAAGCCGCAGCAGAGAAAGCATTAGCAGAAGCGAAGACTGTTGAAGAAAAAGCCGCAGCAGAAAAAGCATTAGCAGATGCATCAGCAGCAGAACAAGCCGCAGCAGAAGCCTCAGCAAAAGCCACAGCAGAAGCCAAAGCAAAAGCCGCAGCAGAAGCCGCAGCAAAAGCCGCAGCAGCAAAAGCCGCAGCAGCAAAAGCCGCAGCAGATAAAGCCGCAGCAGATAAAGCCGCAGCAGATAAAGCCGCAGCAGAAGCTAAAGTAAATCCAGTTACCATTACAGTATGGACTACATTTGCAGCTACATATGACCAAATGTTTATCGATGCATCCAAAGCTTACACAGCTTTAAACCCACATGTGACGTTCAAATACGAGAAATTCACTGGTACTCAGCGCGATCAAAAAGTTGCTCTTGCCAAATCCTCAAATACATTACCTACGATGATTTTAACCAATGGTAACGTCATGGCAGATGGTGTGCATCAAGGATATATTGCACCTGTTACAGATGTGGTAGAGGCGTCTAAAGATTCCTTACTTACTCAAGAAGGCATTAATACCATGCTGATTGCGAAAAATTATTACATGGTTCCGTTATTCGATAATGTATACACCTTAATCTATAATGCTGATATGTTCAAAGCAGCAGGACTTGGCCAATTTCTTCCTGCGAATAAGGATGCGTATGCTGAATGGAAGTTAGATGATTTTGAGAATCAAATTTTACCATCTTTGAAGAAATACTTTAAAGGTAATGGTGGATATCCTGTCGGTTTATCGTTTGGAGATTCACAAGGTGACACCAACGTATTACATTGGTTGAGAATGTATGGTGGTTCCTTGCATAGTAATGAAACGTCAGTAGCAAATGATAAAGTTATTCAAGCGATGGATAGACTCTATCAGTGGAATAAGTTAGGATATGTCAATGCTGATGCCACGACGAAGAAATACGTCGACTTACGTGCGGATTTCCAAAATCAGAAAGCCGGCATGTTCTCTACTCAAAATCAAAGTATTGTAGCTTTTAAATTAGAGATGGCAAAAGGCACGATCAAAACCTTTGATGTTCGTATGGCAACCGTTCCCAAAAATGTAGATGGCAAAGATTCACAAACAGTAGCTGTATACCACAATGGTGCAATGATATTTAATAATGGTAAGCCTGATGAAATCAAAGCAGGCAAAGAATTCTTAAGTTGGTATTTAAAACAAGATAAGTACATGAGTGAATTCTCTAAACTTAGTGGAAGACCTGCTACCAAATCAGCTTACAATGTAGTGGCTCCATTAAATCCAGATTTAAGAGAAACAGCCACAGTAGAGAAATACGCTTATGATCAAACCGGAAATGTACCTGGATATAATGATACAAGAGATCTATTTGCTAAGATGATGCAAAGTGTATACTCTGACAAGCAAAATTCTCGTCAAGCAGCTACAGATTACACGATTGCAGCGAATAAAGTGATCTCAGAATACAAAGCTAGATCGTTAGTTCTGAACAAATAATAGAGAGAGATATCTTCTAAGTTTCTTATATGCAGGTTGCTTCGTCTAGCACCAAGCAACCTGCAATTTCTTCACACGGGTAGGCAGTTCATACTTCAACTAAGGAGATACGTCAATGAAGGGTTTAATGAAAAATGTCTCTTTGACAGGTGCTTTGTTTGTTATTCCATACATATTACTGGCTTTGTTATTTATGATTTATCCGATTCTTCGAGGTATTTATAATAGTTTCTTTGATTTTCGATTTAGTGGTAATGAGTTTGTTGCTTTTGATAATTATAGAGTAGTATTTACGGAACCTGTCTATCTGACTTCGATTATTAATACTTTACTTATTGTAGCTGTCGTGATTCCTGCATTGATTTTTTTCGGAATTCTCATTTCCGGTAGTATTTTTGATAAATCCAAAATGTATATGTCTGTAATCAGATCAAGTTTTTATTTACCTGTCATTTCTTCTATGGTGGTCATGGCAATTATTTATAAATTCATGTTAGATGCTCAAACAGGTATTGCCAGATATTTTTTCAATTTAGCGGGTATGGAACCCATTAACATTTTGGGTGATTCTACATTAGCGATGTCAGTCATCATTTTCCTACTTTTTACAATGAAGTTAGGACAATGTATTGTGTTGTTTGTTGCAAGCATGTTAGGTATACCTAATGATTTGATCGATGCACTTAAGATTGACGGCGGAAGTCGCTTCCATCTGTTTCGATATATCTTAATTCCATTAACACAACCTATTGTTTTGTTTGTGTTCATCACACAGACTGCTGCACTTCTGCAAGCTTATCCTGTCATTAAATTACTGACAAATGGTGGTCCAAATGATGAAACAACCACAATGATCTTCCTTTTACAAGTTGAGGCATTTTCTCGAGGGAATTTCGGTTCGGCTTCTGCACTTGGAGTGATCTTATTCTTGATTACACTTGCTCTCATCTCGTTAAGATTTATTACTATGGCGTTCAAGAAAGGAGGCAATTTCCTTGAATCTCATTAGAAAACTTCGCTTTGCCTCTAAATTAGATATCGTAATGAATCTGTTTATTTCTTTCTTTGCTTTGGTTTCGATATTTCCAATCTATTGGCTTATAATTTCCTCTTTCAAAAATTCGAATGATGCTGTTGCGATTCCGCCTCAATGGATTCCACTTCATCCGACATTAAATAATTTTACAGATATTTTTGTGAATGGAAATGCGGGAACCTGGATGTTCAATAGTGTATCTTATGCCACAATTACTGTAGCAGGAGCAGTTATTATCTCTTCTATGATGAGCTACGCATTAATCATGTTGAACACCCCGTTCAAAAAAATCATCACGGGTCTTGTTGTTGCTTCACTGATTATGCCCAAAGATGTGTACTTGTTGCCTCTATATCAACTTATGGTAGATATCAATTGGGTCGGAACGAAATTCCCTTTTATCTTTACCGATTTAGCTATGCCGTTCGGTGTGTTTCTGTTAATGGTGTTCTATAATGCCATTCCCAAAGAAATTAAAGAATCAGCTACCATGGATGGCTGTAGTGATTTCAGATTTTTTATATCCTTTGGTATCCCATTGACACGTTCAGGGATAGGAGCTTTCTTCATTATTGCTTTCATCAAAGAGTGGAATGGATTTTTGTGGCCGTTTGTCATATCACAAGGAAATACAGATCTGTTCACTTTACCGGTTGGAGTAGCAACTTTATTTGAAGATGGTGCTGTTGTGAATTATGGATTGAAATATGCAGGAGCAGCTGTATCCGCACTTCCACTACTCATCATCTTCTTTTCCTTCCAACGTTTCTTTACACAAGGAATTACCTCGGGTTCAGTCAAAGGATAAATATGAAATCAATGGATGCCCGAAAGGGCATTCTATGTGTTAAGGGGGAATATAAATGGAACATAAGAAACCAAATTTACTTTTTATCTTCACAGATGAACAAGTACCTCAGACGATGAAAGCATATGGGAATCATTTGATTGATACACCCCATATGGATCGCTTAGCGCAATCGAGTTTCTTATTTGAAAGAGCGTATTGTACACAACCTGTATGTGGTCCATCTCGATCTTCCATTATGACCGGGCTTTTTCCTCATTCTTCAGGCGTCACCTCGAACAACCTTTCATTGGGAAAAGAAACACCTTGTTTAGTGGAATTAGCGGATTTTAGTGCTTATGAGAAAGCCTATATTGGGAAATGGCACTTAGGAGACGAGATTTTTCAACAGCATGGTTTTGATCAATGGGTGAGTATTGAAGATGATTTCTATAGAAAATACTACACGCAAGATGAAGATAAAATGAAAAACAGCTCATATCATCATTTTTTAATTGAAAATGGTTTTGAACCCGATCAAAAGCTAGAAGATGGGTACTCATTTTTTTCAAGGGAATATGCTGCAGATCTGCCAGAACCATTCACCAAAGCAGGTTTTGTCGGTAGTCAAACTGTAGAATTCATTGAGAAGAATAACGATAAACCATTCATCGCTTATGTGAATTTTCTTGAACCTCACATGCCTTTCAGTGGTCCTAGAAATGAACAATATCATCCTGATGACATTCCACTTCCAGGAAATTTTCATCATGAATTTGATGAAACAGTTCCTTTGAGGGTATGGGCTAGACAAGAATTCTCAAAAAGCTATGGTGTAGATACTGAGGAAGGTGTGCGCCAGCTGACCGCAAAATATTGGGGACTTGTCAGTATGGTAGATGCTCAACTTGGTCGGATTCTGGATTCACTTGAAAAACATCATTTGTTTGAAAATACGATTGTGGTGTTTACAAGTGACCATGGGGAAATGATGGGAGCCCATCGACTTATTGCCAAGAAAGTGTTTTATGAGGAAAGTGTAACGGTACCACTGATGATCAAGTTGCCTGGAATGCAAGGGAAGAGAATATCTCAACCTGTCAGTCAAATTGATTTGGTCCCTACTTTATTAGAGGCATTAGGTCATTCGCTAGATCCTGAATTGGAGTTACAAGGTCATAGTTTGTTGCCTTACTTGCAAGGGAATGGTCAGTTGAATGAAGATGTATACATCGAATGGAATCATGAGAAAGTACTAACTGCTGTTCCTCCAAAGTTTGCGCAACTTCCTTGTGACCAAGTCAAGTTGTTGAAGTCACTGAATAGTTCTGCGCGAGCAATCGTCTATAAGGATTGGAAATATATTGAAAGCAGCATTGGAGAACATGAGTTATACCATTTGTCTGAAGATCCATTAGAAATGAATAATCTGTATGGAAATCCTCAATATCACAACATGATAGAAGAGCTATCTCAGCGAATCGAACAATGGAAGTTACACACCAAAGATGATTTCAGCGTGAAGAATGTATAAATGGATCATAGACCTATCAAGCAAAACGACTTTACCCTAATCTTCACAAGGGTAAAGTCGTTTTTTTTGAATTCATGAATATATAAGATTACTCGTCTTACCCTTTATTGGAGCATAATGAAGGTTTGAGGCATGAGGTGCAGAGTCGCGCTGTGATGTGTTTGGCATTAAGCGAGTCATATATTACAGCGGGATTTAATTTATTGTAATTATATCCTAAATATGATATATTACCCTAAATTAACAAAATATATTAATATATACATACATTCTTAATGTACTTCAGGAGGTCATATGATGAAGCCTTTATTGCAAGTGAATAATCTTCACACACATTTCAAGCTCAAGCGCAAAGCGGTTTCTGTCGTGAGTGATGTCAGTATTCATGTGAATCGCGGGGAGATTGTTGCACTTGTAGGGGAATCCGGATGTGGAAAGACGATGACTTCACTTTCGATCATGAGGCTTCTTCCTTCTCCTGGAGGAGAAATTGCTCATGGGGAGATTTGGTTAGAAGATCGGAACCTACTATCACTGCATGAGAATGACATGTATCAGATTCGCGGCAAAGAAATATCTATGATTTTCCAAGAACCAATGACTTCTCTGAATCCTGTGCTTACGATTGGTGTGCAATTAGGAGAAATGCTCCGTCTGCATAAGGGGATGAAAGGAAAAGATGCCCGAGTGGAAGTGATAGAATTATTAAAATCATTCGGATTTGCAAGACCTGAGAAGCTCCTTGATGAATATCCCCATCGACTCTCAGGTGGCATGAGACAACGGGTCATGATTGCGATGGCAATGAGTTGCAGACCAAAATTGCTGATCGCAGATGAACCAACAACTGCACTTGATGTGACGATTCAAGCGCAAATTCTTGTTTTGATGAGAGAGTTAATAGATCGCTATGACACTTCGATTCTTCTCATTACACATAATTTAGCAGTAGTATCTGAGATGGCAAATCGTGTATACGTCATGTATGCTGGACAAGTTGTAGAAGAAGCGAACGTCGAAGATTTGTTCATGGAACCTTTACATCCGTATACACAAGGATTGATTGCTTCGATTCCTTCTCTAGAGGATGATGTCGAACGATTGACTAATGTTAATGGGAACGTACCTGCCCCGGATAATCTTCCAATAGGTTGTCGATTTGCTCCTCGATGTCATCTAGCACACGACAAATGCACGGATTCTCCTCCATTGATTCGTATTAATGAAAGTCGCGCTGTAAGATGTTTCTTATATAATCAATCCAAAGAGGGAGCTGTTGAATGAAACAGACAGATTCCACATTATTAAAGGTAGAGAAACTTAACAAGCATTTCCCTATAAAAAAGGGATTGTTCCAACGAAACTCTGGTTCGATATTTGCAATTAATGATGTCAGCTTCACAGTAAATAAAGGTGAAACTTTAGGCATTGTAGGAGAATCTGGTTGTGGAAAGACGACATTAGGTAGAACCATAATCCGATTATATGAACCAACTTCAGGTCAAATTTATTTTGAGGATCAAGAGATCTCCTACCTCAAGGAACCGGAATTAAGAAACAAGGTCCGTAAGCAAATTCAAATGATTTTTCAAGATCCTTACGCATCATTAAATCCTAGAATGACCATTCGCTCCACAATTACTGAACCTTACAAGACCCATCATCTGTACTCAGGTAAAGAACGACATGAACGCGTACAGCATGTACTGGAGCAGGTAGGTCTTGACCCTTCCTTCATTGATCGATATCCGCATGAGTTTTCCGGAGGGCAGAGACAGAGAATTGGAATCGCACGCGCATTAGCACTAGAACCTAAATTAATCATTGCCGACGAACCTGTATCAGCACTTGATGTATCCATCCAAGCACAGATCATTAACTTGATGCAAGATTTACAAAAAGAGCTTGGACTCTCCTATTTATTCATCTCTCATGATTTAAGTGTTGTTCGTCATATCAGTCATCGTGTTGGTTTGATGTATCTAGGTCATATGATGGAGTTAGCGAAGACAGGGCACATATTCACAAACCCGCTTCATCCCTACACGCAAGCCTTGCTCTCAGCTGTGCCTATGGTAAGAAGCAGAGACACAGCTACTCGTGAGAGAATATTGTTAAGTGGAGAGATACCTTCTCCAGCGAATCCACCGCAGGGTTGCGTGTTTCATACACGATGTCCTTATACCATGCCCCATTGTCGTGAGCGAGTTCCTCGTTTACTTGAAGTGGCACCAGAACATTTCGTTGCTTGTCATTTGCATGCTGAAAGAGGTGATCGTACGTCTCATGAAGAGCATTTGTATTCAAATCAATGAGTTTATTATCTAATAAGGAGGTTTCAACATAATGATGAAAAAGAATTTAGGGGTTTTACTATCCATTGCTTTAGTTCTTGTTTTGGTTATGTCGTCCTGTACATTATTTAAAGAAGAAACACAACCAAAAGTAACAACACAACCAGAAGTAACTGCGACAAATGAACCTGTAGAAGGTGGAGATATCATCTGCGGCAGTATTGCTGGGCCTAAAAACTTGAATCCTTATATTATTAATGATGCACCAAGTGCTGAAGTTGCTGGTTTGATTTTTGATGGGTTAGTGAATATCGACAATAAATTGGAAGCCCAACCACATTTAGCTGAAAACATAGACATCTCTAGTGATAGCTTAACGTATACAGTCAAAATCAAGCAGGGAGTGAAATTTCACGATGGTGTCGAATTAACTGTCGATGATGTTATATTCTCTTATGGTATTGGCAAGGATCCAGGATATGCGGGTCCGTACAAATCAAGTTTCGACATGATCGAATCGATGAACAAGATTGACAATTATACAGTAGTATTCAAATTAAGTAGGATTGATGTTACATTCTATCCTACCACACTTAGCTTTGGTATTTTGCCCAAACACCTTCTGGAGAAAGTGCCTGTAGCAGAGATGGGTGAATATGCAGCATTCAACAAGAAACCAATTGGCACGGGACCGTTCAAGCTTGCTGAATGGGTTGAAGGTCAGTATGTGAAAGTAGAGAAAAATCCTGATTATTTTGATGGAAATCCCAAAATTGACTCCATCACTTACAAAATTGTTCCTGATCAAAACTCCCTTGTACTTGCTTTGCAAAGCGGGGAAATCGACTATGGTGCTGTACCTTCAACTGATATTCAGACTGTACGTGGCTGGGTAGATTCCAAGAACATGCGCGTCGAAGAAGGTTTAGATTTATCATATACGTATATAGGTTATAATCTCAAAAATCCATTGTTTGCTGACAAAAGAGTTCGCCAAGCACTTACATCAGCGATCAATCGCGATGAGATCGTTAAGTTCGTTCTTGAAGGCGAAGGCGAAGTAGCTGATGTTCCTGAATCTCCGCTTTCTTGGGCTTATAATGATAGTGTATCCAAATTTCCATATGATCCTGCTAAATCGCTTCAGTTGCTTAAGGAAGCTGGATGGGAAAAGGCTGCAGATGGAAAACTGAAAAACGCAAAAGGTGAAGTGTTCAAGTTCTCTTTACAGACCTCTGCAGGAAACAAGGCAAGAGAAGATATTATTAACATTGTGAAAGATCAGTTATTGGTTCTCGGAATAGAAGTAAATATTGAAGCGATTGAATTTCAAGCATTGGTAGAAAAACTAACGACATCCCGGAAATATGATGCTATCGTAATTGGTTGGGGACTGGGTGCTTTCCCTGATTTATATGATATTTTCCATAGTGATAACTCAGCAGAAGGTTCATATAACTTCGTGTTCTACAAAAACCCTAAAGTTGATTCCTTGATTACTCAAGCTCGCCAAACACCTGATAAGACAAAATACAAAGAGCTTTATGCTCAGATCTATAAACAAATTTCTGAGGATCAACCCTATACGTTTCTTTATTATCCCAAGACACATTATGTATTACCCAAAAATCTGATGGGATACGAATTTGTTGCTGGAGCCACATTCTTTGAACCGCACAAATGGTGGTTGAAAACTGAATAATGCAACAAAGCTTGGACTTGATGCGAATTTGGGAGAGTACTGATTTCTCTCCCAAATTAATCCTGATGATCTACAGGAGTGGATAACTTGATTTCCTACATCGTTCGCAGAATTTTATTTGCTTTTCCAGTCTTGATTGGAATTTCATTGGTATCATTTGTGATTATCAAATTGGCTCCAGGGGACCCGATGGGCATGTTTTTTGATCCTAATATCAATCCCAATGACCTTGAGAATTTCAGACTTAAATATGGTCTAGATGATCCTTTTTTTCAACAATATGTGAAGTGGTTATTCAATATGTTACAAGGGGATTTTGGGTATTCAATCACTCGCACAGGCACTCCGGTCATAGAGCTCATCATGTCCCGATTGCCCAACACGTTTCTATTGATGGGCGTTTCATTCCTCTTGGCTTTGCTCATTTCGATTCCTCTTGGTGTTCTTTCAGCAAAACGTCCTTACTCTCGTCTAGACTATACAGTTACTTCTGCATCTTTCATGGGTTTGGCCACACCTAGCTTCTGGCTAGGACTTATGTTGATTATGGTGTTCTCTGTTCAACTAGACTGGTTTCCAACTGGCGGCGTAGCAACCATTAATGAACCTTTTAGTATCTGGGATCGTATTCATCACCTTATTCTTCCTGCTTTCGTGTTGGCTACAGCAGACATGGCAGGACTCACTCGTTATACCCGCTCAAGTATGCTCGATGTATTGAAACAAGATTATATGCGTACCGCTAGATCCAAAGGTCTAAGTGAAAATCAAGTTATGTACAAGCATGGCTTAAGAAATGGATTACTTCCCATTATTACGATTGTAGGTCTTACTGTTCCTGGTCTATTTGGTGGTGCAGTGATTACAGAAAACATCTTCACATGGCCTGGTTTGGGTCGATTATTTGTGGAAGCTTCCTTTGAACGAGATTATCCGGTTGTGATGGGCATTACAGTCATTGCTTCGATCTTGGTGGTCCTCGGGAATCTGATTGCTGATATATTATATGCCATAGTCGATCCGAGAATTGAATACTCTAAGGAAAGAGGTTAATATACTGTGAATCAACAGCAATCAACTGAAGCAAATATCTCTTTTTTAGCAGGAGTATCTGATAATCCAAGATCCATTTATGGGGTAATGTTTTACAAGTTTCTAGGGAATAGACTGGCATTCGCAGGAGCATTGGTCTTATTGATCATTATCTGTACAGCTATCTTTGTTCCAATGCTCACATCTCATGATCCAGGAAAGATTCAACTCAGTAATCGATTACAAGCACCAAGTGGTGAATATTGGTTAGGGACGGACCGATTTGGTCGTGACATCTTGACCCGAATGTTATATGGAGCTCGAGTTTCTTTAATCGTCGGATTTGTATCAGTTATTGGTGCAATTACAATCGGAACAGTAGTCGGCGCGATTGCTGGTTATTACCGTGGCTGGGTGGATTCGGTACTGATGAGATTTGTAGACTTGATGTTATCGATACCTTCCTTTTTTTTGATTATTACGATAGTCACGATATTTTCACCAGGACTAGATAAATTAATTATTATTTTTGCCCTCACAGGTTGGATGGGTACATCACGTTTGGTTAGAGGGGAATTTCTGAGTTTGCGAACAAGAGAGTTTGTTCTTGCAGCGAGAACGATCGGCGCAAGTAACTTCCGCATTATGTTTAGTCACATTCTCCCAAATACAATAGGTCCCATTATTGTAGCTGCGACTTTGTCTGTAGGAAGCGTGATTTTGTCTGAAGCCGCGTTAAGCTACCTGGGTCTTGGCATACAGTCACCAACACCAAGTTGGGGTAATATGTTACAAGATGCACAGAATTACTCGATCATGCTTAACGCGTGGTGGTATCCTACATTCCCGGGATTAATGATTCTGACCACCGTGTTGTGTTTTAACTTTATCGGTGACGGACTCCGCGATGCGTTTGATCCCAAATATATTCAGTAAGCACAATTATACTAGGGTACACACTTCAAAAGCTGCTTCTGATGAGATGACTAGTCAGCCAAGACATAACGCTTTGCAATATAGAATAAACCCTTCATAGGGTTTTTTTGCTTTGTGGTGTGGATTTTGCTAGTATATATAATGGAAATGGTAATCATATCCATTTTACAACTAGAATCAACGGAGGTTTCATCATGTTTACCCAATTATTCAGTAAAATCATCGTGACTATGTTACTCGTTACGATGATGACCCCGATCCAAGCTATATTCGGAATGACGGATCAAGTTCCAGTAGTACAACCAGTAGAACAATCAGTCGAACAGCAAGTAGAAGACCTTGCAGCTTTATCGCCTGAAGAGTTAGATGACTTACTCGACTTATCGACAATTTTTGATTGTATCAACTTGTTTCAAATTCTTAATCCTGAGGTAGCCCCTGCTCCTGCTCCAGAGCGTGAAGTAACGAATCATCTTGTAACTGAGGAAGAACTTGTAACTGAGGAAGAAGTTCTAACAGATCTTGCAGATGCAACACCATCTGATGAACAGAACCCATCAAAGCGAAGCAAACGTGCGATAGAAACAGTTGCTGACGCTGCTAGCTTAGGACATAGTATATATGAGTACAACAAGAAACCCACATTAACCAATGGTTTATTCATGGC
>CAMCVV010000022.1 GCA_945881905.1 Paenibacillus alvei | reverse complement strand
CAGTTCTTTATTTCTGTCCATGGCTTTCACGCTTGTTCTTCACTGCTTTACGCAGTGTTTCCCTTGCGTTCTCGCTTCAGGTCTTCGTTCCTGTGTGTTCTTTCTTTCACTCGTTGTTCAGTTTTCAAAGAGCAATGTTTGTTTCTGCTAGTAGCTTTCGCTAAAGATGCAGGAACATTAGTTTACCACGCCTCTAGTGATTATGCAATCGGTAATTAATCTCAGTTTCTTTTCGAGATGATTAGTCGATTTCTAATCTCTCATTTATGGTTCTTACGAAGCCACTAGTTGTTAAAGCGACTTTTATAAGATAGCATAAATTCGTATTTGGAGTCAAGTCAGGAGAACTAGAAAATTTTATATCAATATGAATTTCAATGCAATAAGAACAAACAACCCTGATATTCCTAAACAATGAACTACAGATAAAGTAAACCCATTAAATGGAATACCGATTGGTAGCCACGAATGTATGATCTGCGTCCCATAGATAAGAAATACTGCCATAATTGCATTCCTACTGCATAGGGAAATGAATTTCCGTGCTGTTTGGTTACTGATGAACAGCATCACGAGCGCAACCAATCCAACTACCCATAAACACCAAATCATGATCTCGCGATTCATTCGCGCTTCCTTTCAATTGATAATTTCCTCTTGGTTACCATATATTTTTCTGATTCGTTCTAACAAAATACTGTACTTTTTTTCTATTGCTTTAAGGTAATAGATCGAATAATCGATTTGGTCATGATCGAATGCCTCATCATATTGCCTTTGCGCACAAATCAATTCATTTTTGGCTTGATGGATTTCTTTCATGAGTAACTCGTGCTCTATTTCCGAGATATAATTTTTTGTTTGTTGAACTTGTTTTTTTCGGAATTGCCATCCCATCATGAACATGAGCTCCTTTCTTATGTTTACCAGCTCATTCATTCGTCTTATAACGGAAAACTTGCTTACCGTTTACTATATGAGCATACTAAGAATTTAGTACGCAATTTGTTAAATAACAAAAAAAAAGAGCACATCGGCTCTTAATCAGATATGTATTAGAATTCCCTTCGTCCTTCAAGTGCTTTACTTAACGTTATTTCATCTGCATATTCCAAATCTCCACCAACAGGCAATCCATGGGCAATGCGCGTTACTTTTATCCCAAAAGATTTCACGAGTCTTGAGATATATATTGCCGTAGCTTCGCCTTCAATATTCGGATTCGTTGCAAGAATGAGCTCTTGCACTTGTTCATTACTTAGTCTTTGTAATAATTCTGCAATATGCAACTGGTCTGGACCAGTTCCTTCCATAGGTGAAATTGCCCCATGAAGCACATGATAATAGCCATGGAATTCTTTTGTCCGCTCCATCGCTACGATATCTCTGGATTCTTGAACAACACAAAGTGTAGACATATCTCTATTCTTGTCTTGGCAAATCCGACAAGGATCAACATCAGTAATGTTACAGCAATTCGAGCAAAAGTGTAGGTTTCGCTTTACATTCACCAATGCTTTAGCAAAATCAATGACATCCGCTTCACTTATTTTTAGGACATGAAATGCAAGTCGACTCGCAGTCTTCGGACCTATTCCAGGAAGTCGAGAAAAAGCGTCGATTAACTTAGCAATGGGCTCTGGGTAGTACAACGAAAGTTCTCCTTCATCGTTCATATTGTTGGTGCATCACTAAAATAAACCAGGGAGTTTCATACCGCCAGTAAATTTACCCATATCTTTATTCGCAAGTTCATCTGCTTTGTTCATCGCATCATTAACAGCAGTCAAAATTAAATCTTGCAGCATTTCAACATCTTCAGGATCAACAGCTTCTGGTTTGATGTTAATATTTAATACTTTTTTCTGCCCGTTCATGGTGACAGTAACTACACCACCACCGGCACTTCCTTCAACAGCTTTAGTAGCTAGCTCTTCTTGTGCTTTCATCATTTGTTCTTGCATCTTCTTAGCTTGCTTCATCATTTGGTTCATATTATTCATGGTATCTATTCTCCTTTTGGTTTAATCTTCTTTAATTTCAACAATATCTTCACCGAATAAGTGAATCGCTTCACGAATCCATTCTTCATTTTCTGCTGTGGGTTGACCTTCGTGTTGAAGTTCAAACTTTTGATCTATTTCAGCTACATCTTTGGATTGTGCATCATCCCATTCTTTTCGCATTACAGTGATCAAACGATAACTCTTCTCTAGTACCTGAGAAACCACTTCTTCAATTATTTGCTTATTTTCCGGTTTTTCCGTTGTGTTTTTGTGCATTTCATTTTTAAAAGCCAACAGTATCTCATCTTTGTTCACCGATACGAGGTCCCCGTTAACAAGCCAAGCATGTACAGTAACTTTTTTGGATTTAACTGCTGATAAGATCTGATTCCACTTTGAATTTACTAGAGTTGTCTCTGGGCTGTTCGCAACTTCAACATAAGCTTGTAGCTTGGCAACTGTTTTGTTAAAGGGGAGTGAAGCCTTCGTATGACTTGTGATATTTTGAGTCGTTTGTGCATTCCCAGATAATATCATGGTTTGCGATGAATCGTGAATGCTTTTGTTTTTCAGATCGATGATTTGTGTCTCTAAATTATGAATCCTTACTGTGAGTTGTTGCCACTGGTCTGTATGCTGTGAATGGACTGCCTCTTGTTCGACACGGCCTTCATTCTCTTGCTGTTGGGAATCTCGCGTGCTAACCTTCATCAGTGCCATCTCAAGTATCGTCTGCGGTTGCATAGCGTACTTCATTTCGCTTTGATGTTGAATAAGGATCTCGATCGTTTGAAAAATCTCCGTCACTGAGAACCACTCAGCGATATGCTGCATTCGTGGTACATCAAAGATTCGTTCAAGTACAATGGATGATTGCGGAATTTGATGAACAAGCAATAGATCTCTGAAATAATCTACCACTTGATCCAAGCATCTATCCGCACTCTTACCTTCTTGCATCATCGAATCAATGATTTCTAAAACTATGTCCAGCTGTTGACCCTTAATTGCTTTGATTAACCGTTCAATTTGATCTGAAGGCACTCCTCCTGTCATAGAAATGACATCTGATACCTCTATGGCTCCAGAACAAAATGATGTTAGTTGATCTAATAAACTTAACGCATCACGCATCCCGCCATCAGACAGTCTAGCGATATAATGTAAAGCATCTTGTTCAATTGTTATTTGTTCTCGTTCACATACGTACTGTAATCTTTGTATTTGATCATGTATAGCAACTCGACGGAAATCATATCTTTGACATCTGGAAATTACGGTTAATGGCAGTTTGTGAGCTTCTGTAGTAGCGAAAATAAAAATAATGTGCGACGGAGGTTCTTCGAGCGTCTTCAATAAAGCATTGAATGCTTCTGTTGTCAGCATATGCACTTCGTCGATAATGTACACTTTGTACTTCGCTTCTGTAGGAGCAAACTTCACTTGATCTCGCAAATCACGAATTTCTTCAATCCCTCGATTTGACGCTGCATCAATCTCTATGATATCCATAAATGAACCTTCTGAAATTCTTTGGCAAAAAGAACAAGAATTGCATGGCTCATCGATAGCTCCATGTATACAGTTAAGTGCTTTTGCAAATATTTTTGCAGTACTCGTTTTACCAGTACCCCGAGGTCCACAAAATAAATAAGCATGACTGATTCGATCTTCTCTTAAAGCGTTTTGTAAAGTTTGGACGATGTGCTTCTGACCGACAATTTCAGAAAAGGTCTTTGAGCGCCATGTGCGATACAATGCAATATGTGCCATGTGTTTCTTCTACATATCTCCTGTTCCAGATCTTTATTTACTTATTATACTATATATATTCATAAAAAAGAACGCCATACTTGACGCTCTGAGGAATCATATGGATACCGTGCACCTGCTATTGATAAAGTAATCCGAGCGAACTCTTGTCGTTAACTCAACTCAGGCTTCCCTTCGGCACATGAAACATCTCACTTACGGCTGCTTCTTTCCAGACCTGACCGGATTCATAAGCATTCATTGCAAAGGACCCGACTCTCAACATCACGTGCAAAAGCCAGACCTCACATCACAGTACCGCTAACAGGAATTCGACCACGCTACAGCGGATTGCGAGTTACAGGGCACCGCTACCTCCCCATCTAGCACGGCAAAAATAAGTATATCTGATTAGATGACAAATAGCAAATGGGGATTACTTGCTTGGATTGAGTATCCATTCTACGCTGCGCAACCTTATTTGTCTGTGTATATTCATCGTCTTACACGCTTACTTTTACACGATATCTCGGCATATTGGTAGATAACCCTAACTGGACGGAAGTTATTACTTTAGCAACTTCTTCAAAATATGACATCACTTTGCGCATCATAGGCATATCTGTTTGTTGATCATGATAGCTTGGATTTAATGGTATATTGGGGTTCCCACTTGTTAAACCCATGTACCGATCTTGCGGATAAGGTTGTGTTGATTGTGAATTTTGTGGATTACTTCCACAACTGCATATAACTCCAACCATGCAAATGATGAGTAACCTCATGAGTTTCCTTAAGATCAGCACAAAACACCCCTCTTTCGATCCTATGATATGCTTAGGATAACCAAGAAGGGTGCAACTAGACAACTAATTATGTCCAAACTAAATGCCGTATTTCTTTTTGAATTTATCTACACGTCCGCCAATATCTATAAACTTCTGTTTCCCTGTGTAAAAAGGATGACAACTTGAGCAAATCTCGACACGCAAGTTGGGTTTAATAGATCCTGTTTCAAACGTACTTCCACATGCACATGTTACTGTAGTGATGTGATATTTAGGATGAAGAGCTTCTTTCATAACGTTCACCTCTTTCTGCCCTGAATCATTCTAAGATACAGAGTTGAATTGACATAGATTGAATTATACCATGTGTAAATTAGATATTGCAATATGATTTATCATAAATGATTTGAGATGGACTTCTCGCGACGATGCTTGAAGAATTCTGGTGTATGCGTATACGATCCAATCACAATATGCGGGATTTCCTGTCGATATATAGCAAGCATTTGTGACATACCCATTACATCGCCTCGAGGCTTGGGAATAATCTTCAAATAGCTTTCCGGATCGATATTGAGGTTCCTTAATTGAATATATTGCAATCCGCTCCTACGCGCAAATTCGATCATTGCTTCGATTTCTTCTTCACGGTCTGACACTCCGGGGAAAACTAAATAATTAATCGATGTAAGCACTCCTTGATCCGTAGCATATCGAATCGATTTCTCGACATTTTGCAGTGTATATCCTTTGGGTTGATAATACGCTTGATAGTGCTCATCAATAGCACTAATTGTACTTACACGCATTAAATCAAGTCCCTCATCGACGATATTTCGAATTTGATCTGTTAATCCACCATTCGTATTGATATTTATGTACCCTAATTCAGTACATTGTCGGACACGACGAATCGCTTCGATAATAAGTGCAGCTTGCGTAGATGGTTCCCCTTCGCATCCTTGCCCAAAACTTATCATACTATCGGGAGTCACGAGATGCTCTAGCATAATTTCAACTAATTCTTCTACTTTTGGTTTGAATTTCATTCTTGTTTGAGGCGCTACGAACAGGCTGTCTTCGGGTTGTTCTGAAATACATCCGAAACATGAAGCGTTGCATGAAAATGAAACAGGAACTCCACCTTCCCATCTCTGTAAGAATGTATTGGAAGCCGTCAAACATTCATATTCAAGTGCACATTTGGATAAATGCTGATATACACGATTATCAGGGTACCTCGAGATCATCTTATTGACTTGTTTTTGAAGTTTATTTACATCACAGTGAAGGGGATTCCAATAATAAGGGTTGTCCGTTAACTCTGCTGCTACATAGAAATTACCATCTTTCCATACGACTGCTGTATACCCGAATATAGGAAATGCTTGATTTGCATCTATTTTCACATAGCTAGGTAAAAGTAGTCTTGTGTATCCTTGCGGCAATAAAGCACCTACAGCACAATGATCTCCTTCTACACGTTCCATTCTACCTGTATCTTGATCAATACCGATAGGCAAAGTACCGGGCAAACTAACTAAAGTTGCTCCATCAGGCAATGGAATCAACTCATGATCTAATATTTCTGTGATCATCTCGGCATTTCGTGCAAGTGCAGTATACCCAGGATGATCATATACATTTCCATTCGAATCTGCATATACCAAATTCATGAGTTAGCTCCTTTATCTATGGATTGTGATTAGTTGTGCTTAACCGATCCTCTATTTAATGCTGTAACTTGAGTGCTTAACGAGTCGAAAAATTCTTGATTTGTTTTGGTGTCTCCCAGTTTTTTGAAGAAAGCTTCTGTGTATTCATGCGAATCATTCATTGCTTTACGTATGGCCCATACTTTTTCAATTTCATCTTTGGTCAATAACATTTCTTCTCTACGGGTACCTGACCGGCGGATATCAATCGCTGGGAATATGCGGCGTTCGGCTAGCTTTCGATCTAAGTGCAATTCAAGATTACCCGTACCTTTAAATTCTTCATAGATCACGTCATCCATACGTGAACCTGTCTCAATAAGTGCTGTTGCTAGAATCGTCAAGCTTCCACCTTCTTCGATATTCCTTGCTGCACCAAAAAAACGTTTGGGTCTATGGAAAGCTGCTGGATCAATGCCTCCTGATAAAGTTCGTCCTGATGGAGGAATGACTAGATTGTATGCTCTTGCTAATCGCGTGATGCTATCTAAGAGAATGACAACATCTTTTTTGTGTTCAACTAGTCGCATGGCACGTTCCATAACTAGTTCTGCTACTTTAATGTGATTTTCAGGTAATTCGTCAAATGTCGATGCTACGACTTCGCCATTTACTGAGCGTTGCATGTCAGTAACTTCTTCAGGTCTCTCATCAATTAACAAAACAAACAATTCAATATCTGGATAATTGGTAGAAATACTATTCGCGATTTCCTTAAGTAATAACGTTTTTCCTGCTTTAGGAGGAGCAACAATTAACCCTCGTTGGCCTAGACCCACTGGAGCGATAATATCCATCACTCGAGTAGAAAGTTTAGTAGGAGCAGTTTCTAAAATGACTCGTACATCTGGGTAAAGAGGCGTTAAAGCAGGGAAGTGAAGTCTTTCCATAGCTGTTTCAGGTTTTTCACCATTGACTGCTTCTACTTGTAGTAAACCAAAATAGCGTTCGTTTTCTTTTGGAGCACGACATTTTCCCGAAACCATGTCTCCAGAACGTAAGTCGAACTTCCGGATTTGAGATGCAGATATATAAATATCTTCTTTGCTTGGTAAATAATTAATAGGTCTTAAAAACCCATAACCTTCACTTAATATTTCGAGAACACCTTCCATGAACATTAATCCACTTTCTTCGGCTTGTCCACGCAAGATAGCAAAAATCAATTCTTTCTTCTTCAGTTGACCATAATTCGTAATTTGATATTTTTTAGCTAGTTTATAAAGTTCTGTTAATTTCTGGGATTCTAGCTCTGCAAGAGGCATGCTCATATGATTTTCTACCACCAAACTATTAGTTTTTCTTTGTTGTATCTATTGATTTGCTAAGCTTCATTTACTCGCCATACTTTTGCACCTAATGCATTTAAGTTGGTCACTAAATGTTCATATCCTCTATCAATATACTCTGTACCATGAACTTCAGTAATCCCGCCAGAGTTTACACTTAAGCCCGCTATGACAAGTGCTGCGCCCGCACGAAGGTCTGTAGCTTTTACTGATGCCGCATTTAGAATTGAACCTTCGATGATCGCCGAGCGACCTTTCATTTTAATTTTTGCACCCATTCGCACTAGTTCGGGTATATGTTTAAATCGACTATTGTACACATGATCCGTCATTACACTTATTCCCCTGGCTTGACAAAGCAAACTTGTCATAGGAGATTGTAAATCTGTCGCGAATCCAGGGTACACCAACGCTTTCACATCTACACTCTGATATTCAGGATTGCCTATGACTCGAATGGATTCATCTAACTCTTGAATATGGACACCCATTTCGATTAGTTTAGCTGTCATCGCTTCTAGGTGCCTGGGGATTACATTTTCGATGGTGACATCCCCTTGTGTAGCTGCAGCTGCAATCATATATGTCCCTGCTTGAATGCGATCAGGAATAATCGAGTGATGACACCCATGTAGCGTATCTACACCTTCGATTCTGATTGTATCTGTACCTGCTCCTTTGATATTGGCTCCCATGGCATTCAATAAAGTCGCTACATCTATGATTTCCGGTTCTTTGGCTACATTTTCAATGACTGTTAATCCTTTTGCTTTGGTAGCAGCCAACATAATGTTGATGGTTGCACCTACGCTTGCCATATCTAAATATATTTTAGCTCCTATGAGTTTTTTAGCATGAATATGTATAGTGCCCCCCTCATTAGAGACGGTTGCTCCTAATGCTTCAAAGCCTTTGATGTGTTGGTCGATCGGTCGGGATTCAAAATTACATCCTCCTGGAAGTCCGATCTTCGCTTCGCCAAATTTCCCAAGTAAAGCCCCCATCAGATAATATGAAGCTCTTAGTTTTTTAATATTTCCATCGGGCATTGTCATCGATTTCAAACCTGTAGGGTCGATCATCATTTTTTCAGGGGTTCTGTGAATCGTTGCTCCCATTTCTGATAATAGATCAGCGTATATCGATACATCCGTCAAATCAGGGAGATTATCTAGTGTAACTGCTGACTCAGCAAGGATAGTGGCCGGAATTACTGCAACTGCGCTATTCTTAGCACCACTTATGAACACATTCCCTCTAAGGGGATGTCCTCCTGCAATCATTAATTTATCGATCATTTATATACCCCCTGCATAAGTTGCATACGTAATGGTTCAAAGTTATGCATGCATTGAACCCCTATTCAAAATTATATAGCAAACCTGCATTGAATCAAGCTTGATTACTACTTCCAAACAACACCATTTTGGACTTAACGACATCAATCATAGCTTTTCGAGCTGGTGTGAGATATTTACGAGGGTCATACACTTTACTATCTTTGAGAAGCACTTGACGAATGGCTTCTGTACATGCAACTTGATTTTCCGTGTTGACATTAATTTTCCCTACTCCAGCAGCGATGGCTTGAATGATCATGCCATCAGGTACACCTGAACCTCCATGAAGGACTACAGGCACTGGAATCGCACGAGAAACTTGTTGTATAATATCAAAACGAATGTTAGGTTCTCCAGCGTACATCCCATGCGCTGTTCCAACAGCAATCGCTAAACAATCTACACCCGTTTCTTCATAAAATCTGATAGCTTCTTCGGGTTTTGCTAGGTTCGCGTTCTCAGCATCGACACTAATATCATCTTCGACTCCGCCAATTGTACCTAATTCTCCTTCGACCGACACTCCCATCGCATGAGCGGCTTTAACGACTTCTTTCGTTAGGCGAATGTTTTCTTCGAAATCATAGTGTGAACCGTCGAACATCACTGAACTAAATCCAGCGCGTATACACTTCATCGCTACTTCAAATGAACTTCCGTGATCTAAATGTAAAGCAATCGGTAATCCAGATTTTTTGGCAGCTGCTTCAGCAATAGCTACTGTGAATTCGATACCCATATACTTTAGAGCACCTTCACTAACTCCAAAAATAAATGGTGATTTTAATTCAATACCCGCTTCCACAATGGCTTGAGCAAATTCTAAATTATTCATGTTAAATTGTCCTACAGCAAATTTATTCGCTTTAGCTTTCGGAAAAAATTCATTCATCGAAACGAGTGGCATGGTCTTCCTCCTATAAAATATAGTTTCTCATTTTTTATTTTGTTTATTGTTCCATGATATTTTGTAATTATAGCACATATCCTCTGTATTGATAACTGATGTCTATCAGCACCATTTCCTCTTATTACCTATGACTTGTAGCATGTCCTAATTGAAAATTGACTGCCAATTTGATTTCATCAATATCAAAAGGTTTACTAAAGTGCATAATCGCACCTAGCTCCGTTGCTTCTTGGATGATGTCTAATTCTCCATATGCGGTCATCATAATGACCATAATCGCTGGATTAATCGCTTTGATATGCTTTAGAATATCTATACCATCCATTCCTGGAATCTTCATATCTAGTAATACTAGAACTGGTGAATGATTTTGGGTGATCTCTAGTGCCATTTTCCCGTTTGATGCTTGATACGTTTCATACCCTTCATTACTGAAAACTTCTGTGAGTAGCATTCTGATCCCATGTTGATCATCTACAATCAAAATTTTGTCTTTCATGATTTATAATCCTCCTAGTAAACAAAAATCAATTTCTAGAGCTAAAAAACATGAATCGATGACTTATGTGATTATTTTTGTTGCAGCGCAATTTTGATGAATTCGCGGAAAAGTGGTTGAGGTCGATTGGGTCTTGAAATAAACTCTGGATGAAATTGCACTGCAATGAACCAGGGATGATCGACGAGTTCTATCATCTCTACAAGTCTGCCATCAGGTGAAGTTCCTGAAAAGACCATCCCTTTGGATTCCATCATTTCTCGATATGCGTTGTTGAACTCGTACCGATGTCGGTGTCTCTCATAGATCAATTCTTCATTGTTATAACAAGAAACTGCTCGTGACCCCGGAATTAGTTTGCAAGGAAATAATCCTAGACGCATTGTTCCACCTAAGTTATCGATATCTTTTTGTTCTGGTAATAAATCTATGACGGGATGCGGAGTGGTCGGATCGATCTCCGAACTATTCGCATGGTTAAGATGAAGTACAGAGCGAGCAAATTCAACAACGGCTACTTGCATCCCTAAACAAATCCCGAAAAACGGAATTTTACTTTCGCGTGCATAACGAATTGTTATAATCTTCCCTTCAATGCCCCGATCTCCAAAACCTCCTGGGACAAGAATGCCTTGCACGCCTTCTAGAAGTTGATGCACATTATGATCAAACACGTTCTCAGCATGAATCCACCGAATCTTTACTTCGGTACTGTTATAAAATCCTGCATGAGCAAGTGCCTCTACAATACTTAAATAAGCATCATGAAGCGCAACATATTTGCCTACAATAGCAATTTCAATAGAATGCTTAGGGTTTTTTATTTTCTGTAAGAGCTGCTCCCACTCTTCCATATCAGGAGCATTTGTTTTAATTTTTAAATGGTTCACAACAATGTCATCCATACGCTGAGCTCTTAGCATCATAGGCACTTCATACAGCGTTTCTGCATCAATCGCTTCGATTACAGCATCTGCATCTATGTCGCATAAAAGTGCTATTTTGCGTTTCATATCTTCAGTTAATTTATGTTCTGTCCGACACACAATAATATGGGGCTGTATCCCTAATCCTCTTAATTCTTTCACACTGTGTTGTGTAGGTTTTGTCTTCATTTCTCCAGCAGCCTTGAGATAAGGTATAAGTGTTACATGGATATACATGACATGATCACGGCCAATATCATTTTTCATTTGTCGAATTGCTTCTATGAAAGGTAGGCTTTCGATGTCACCTACGGTTCCACCGATTTCTGTGATGACGATATCTGACTGCAACTCTTTGCCAGCACGCATGATTCTTTCCTTAATTTCATTCGTTATGTGTGGAATAACTTGTACAGTTCCGCCTAGGAATTCTCCTCTACGCTCTTTAGTAATTACAGATGAGTATACTTTCCCTGTTGTTACGTTGGAGCTTTTGGATAAATTGATATCGATAAATCGCTCGTAATGCCCTAAATCCAAATCTGTTTCTGCACCATCATCTGTAACGAATACTTCTCCATGCTGATAAGGACTCATCGTTCCTGGATCTACATTAATGTAAGGATCGAATTTCTGAATTGTAACTTTCAGCCCTCTATTTTTCAACAATCGACCCAATGATGCTGCTGTGATTCCTTTGCCTAATGAAGAGACTACGCCTCCAGTTACAAAAATATACTTCGTCACCACGTATACCCCCTCATTCATTATGATATGTATACTAAAGGTAGTAAAACCCTACCCTGTAATTCAATTGAAACATATACCTGTGACTTATTCCGATTCTCACATTCTCTCTCTAAAAACAAAAAAAGTGACACCCGTTCCCACGAGGCACTTTGTTAGGTGATATAGGAAAGATTGCTTTACTTAATAGCCCGTCATAAGTTTACTCTGAACTCGCATGAACTGTCAAGATGGAATTACATAAATTGCATCTATTTCTAGGTTGCAGGGACTATTTCTTTTTTTTGTTTTTCTGTATTTTCTGTCGATCTACTTCTACTACTTCCACATCATCTTCTTCATCTGTAACCTTATCTTCTAAAGAATCCTCTGCTATGTCATCGAGAGGATCAATTAACTCGCTATCTAGATCATCTGAAAGCTCATCAATCATACTATCTTCTTCATCGTCTTCATCGTCTTCATCTAAATCGTCTGCGTCTTCAATGACTTCTTCGACTAAAGGTTCGTCGATAAATTCAGCATCATCCGAGGCTTCTATTTCTTCGAAATCGTCTTTCGATGCAAATTTACCGAAATCATCCTCTTCTAGGTAAAGTTCTTCTTCTTCCGTAAAGGGATCGTCATCTAAATCATCATCGTCATTAATAATTCGAGGCCGTTTTGAATTCCCTATCGCATCATCTGATTTTTCAATCGGGTACCATCTTTTAAGTCCCCACAAGTTCGTACCTACACATGCAAAACGTCCATCTATATTTATTTCTGTGTAGAGTTGAGCGATGACATTCATGACTTCTTTGTCAGAAAGCCCTTTGATCTTAGCAATTTCTGTCATTAGATCGCGATAATAAAATGGCGTGTTGGCTGCTTTCAAAACTGCAAATGCAAGGTCAACCATCGGCATTTCTTTTGCTTGCACGGATGTGATTTTTAACGTATATTCGTTACTCATTTTTGCACTTCCCTTCGCTCAATGTTCCCATATCCTTCATATAAAGTCCATACACTCATCTAAGTAAACTTTATTTTCCGTAAAAAAGCAATTTTAGTCAAGTGTATTGGTTAATTTTTTTCATTTTTACTTTGAATGCTAACATATGATACAGACTTGTGTTTCATTTCAAGCGAAGGTCACCCCTCGCTCGGACTGTACCCTCGGAAGATGGGAAAGCATCGTTGACCACTTCCTCGTTCTCATACAAGAAATTCACTGAAGAATTCCCCCTGAATTATCGTATGTAAATCTGTGTGTTTTGACACTCCACTTCTTTTTTTATTACTATAAGGGCTTTTGTCTACTCCTTCTCTGGTCAATCATCATAAATTAAATGAAATTCGTTTTGTCAAAGTCTGAGGAGTGGTGAGCTTTGGGTGCAATTAGCTTCATACAACTTTTGAATAAAGAAATTGGATTAGCTAAGAAAAGATCCAAAAAACAAATTATTCATTTCCGAACTAACCGTGAATATCGACAATGCATGATGCAGTTGAAAAATCAAAAGTATGCTTTCCCTGCTTTGTCTACCGTCAGAGGACTTGGTATTATTCGCGCTGTTTCCTGCTCGATACGGTCTAGTACAAGATTCCTGCAGTTTCCCGGTATTTTGTGTATTGAAGAAGACCGTCGTATACGTGTACATCCCTTATCTACTTCAAAACAAATTACACAACTTCATCGCTATCGAAATCGCAACTCACCTGTCATTCCTTGGGGTGTTGAGCAAATCAGCGCACCTGAAGCATGGAGTCGCTCACTTGGAAAGCACATCAAGATCGGTGTGATTGATACTGGCATCGATTATCAACATCCTGATCTGCGCGATTCGATTGGTAAAAGTATAAATTTATTAAACCCTCATCTCCTAGCATGGGATGACAATGGTCATGGTACTCATATCGCAGGAACGATTGCTGGAGCAAGTCAACAACTAGGAGTTGTAGGTGTGGCTCCTAGAGCGGTGATCCATCCTGTTAAAGCTTTCGATCAATATGGTAGTGCTTACGTGTCTGATATTATTGCAGGTATTGATTGGTGTGTACAACAAAAAATACAGATCATTAACATGAGCTTTGGGATGAAGACATTCAATAAATCATTACAAACTGCTGTGTTGCACGCTTATCGCTCAGGTACTATTATTGTCGCTTCCTCAGGAAATGATGGGAAGAAATCATCTGTCGATTTCCCAGCTAGGTTTCCTCAAGTCGTTTCCGTAGGTGCAACTACTCGCAAAAAAACGATTGCACATTTCACAAATTGCGGGAAAGGTATCGATGTGTTTGCGCCAGGTGAGCGCATCTTTTCGACATGGTTACATGGCGAGTATCATGAAATGAGTGGTACGTCGATGGCTACAGCTCATGTCAGCGGCGTGACAGCTCTGATGCTTTCTATTCGTCCGCGCTTGAAACCGCGGAAGATCAAGCTCATCCTTAAGCGAACAGCTAGTGCGCTTAAGATGAGATCAAGTGCGCTGATTAGAACCGGGCAAGTGAATGCACGGAGAGCTTTAAGCGCACTTAACGTTTCCAAGTCGTAAGCTGTTTACAGCTTATGACTTGGAAACGTCTACGGAGCAGAGGATTACATCTGCTCCGGGGCCGTGACGCCAACGATGCGAAGCGCGTTGGCGAGCGTGGTGCGCAGTCCATGCAGGAGTGCGAGACGAGCAAGTGTCCTTGGCACATCATCTGTGATTACACGTTCGGCTCTGTAATAGCTGTGGAATTGGCTCGCTAATTCATAGACATACCGGATGATTCGATGAGGTGCATAGTGTTCAGCAGCAAGAGCAATCTCTACAGGAAATTCACCCATTTTTTGCAATAGATCCCATTCTGTTTCTCGATCAAGGCAATGTAAATCAATGTCTGCAAGCTGAGGTGTGCTAATGCCTTGCTCCTCGGCTTGTCGGAAAATACTGCACATGCGTGCGTGTGCGTATTGAACATAAAAAACTGGGTTTTCATTAGATTGAGCCAGTGCTAGATCCATGTCAAAGTCTAAGTGACTATCTACGCTTCTCATCGTAAAAAAATAACGAATCGCATCTACACCAACTTCATCCATCAAATCTTCCATCGTCACTGCTTTACCTGTGCGCTTAGACATTTTCACTTTTTCTCCATTTTGGTAAAGTGAAACCATTTGTGCAACCAATACCGTTAGCTGACTTGGATCATACCCTAGCGCTTGGATAGCTGCTTTCATTCTAGGAATATATCCATGATGGTCAGCTCCCCAAATATTAACTAAACGATGATAGCCTCGTTGAAATTTATTGCAATGATAAGCAATGTCTGGAGTTAAGTAAGTAAACGTGCCATCATTCTTAATTAATACCCGATCTTTGTCGTCTCCCCATGGTGTCGTTTTTAACCATGTTGCGCCTTCTTCTTCATATATATGCCCTAGTTGTCTCAATTGCTGAAGTACTCCTGGTATTAAATGATCTTCGTAAATGGATGTCTCCGAGAAAAAAACATCAAAATGAACTCCAAATCGAGTTAAATCTCGCTTTATTTTATCTAACTCTTTCTCTAGACCATAAGACCTAAAGAACACAAGCCGTTCTTCAGAAGATACCGCTATAAACTTTTCTCCATACTGTTGAACGAGCTCTTCAGCAAAATGTTTGATATCTGAGCCGTGATACCCATCTTCTGGCATATCATGGGGATGTCCCCACAATTGCATATATCTCGCTTCAATGGATTTAGCTAAATTATTGATTTGATTACCTGCATCGTTGATATAATACTCTCTCGTTACTTCATATCCAGCAAAATCGAGTATATTGCAAATCACATCCCCTACCGCAGCTCCGCGAGCATGCCCGAGATGTAAAGAACCTGTAGGGTTAGCACTTACAAATTCAACATTGATTTTCTGCCCATGACCAAGCTTAACTTCACCAAAACGATGTGCTTGTTGATATATCTCATGAAGTATGGGATATAAGTAGCTTTTGTTCATTTTGAAATTCAAAAATCCGGGGCCTGCTACTTCTACTGAGGCAAGCTGGGCTTTGTCACTATTGATCTGTGCAATGAGTTGTTCAGCGATCACTTTGGGATTTTGTCTGATCATTCTAGATAATTGCATGGCGATATTTGTCGCATAATCCCCATGTGATTTATCTCTAGGGATTTCTAAAATAAATTCAGGAATATGTGATGCTTCGAGCCATTGTAAAGCGACGATAGCACGAATGATTTCTTCTTTTAATTGCGCTTTAGTCGTCTCAATAATATTCATAGTAACAGCTCCTCTCGAATCGAGAGCTTCAATAAATAAAGCCCTATATGTGCTTGATCGATATACAGATCATAGCTCCAGTTGAAATCTTTGCTGTTAGCATGGGTGTTGGTTCCAATACGATGTGTATGGATATCGAGCTTGATCTTTCCTTGAACTGTCTCGTAGTATCCGATGCTCGTGGTATGACTGACGAAGAGGTGTTCTGCATATGTGTCTCCACGCCGAATGATTTTGATCGAATGTGGATCTACCCTTATCGTCGTCGATATCTCTCCGAATTCATAGACAGGCTCTTGATAGCGAAGATATAGATGATCTCCTAAGTCATACATATCGCCTCTCATTTCTTGAATCGTCACTTCACCTTGGTGAATACTTTCAAGACGAATGTTTACAGATACTTTACTTGTCATAGCCTTGCTCCACTCCGTTGACACGTTTTCGTGTTATACAACAATGCTACAAAAAATCCGCTTAGCTTTTCACGAATCCGAGAAGGATTTCACGAATGAGTTTGGAAGCAACGATCTGCGTCTGCTCTGATGGATCATAGACCGGCGCCACTTCAACGACATCAGCACCAACTACGCGAATATCTGACCGAGCTATCGCGTGAATCGCCGCCAAAAGTTCTTTCGAACTAATCCCTCCTGCTTCTGCTGTTCCTGTACCAGGTGCTGATGATGGATCTAACACATCTATATCTATCGTAACATATACAGAACGGCCTGAAAGCTCAGGTAACACTTCAATCAAAGGAGCTAAAACTTCAAATGGATAGAAATTCAAGTGGTTTCTGGCATAAGTAAACTCTTCTCGCGTGCCTGATCGTATACCAAATTGATAGATATGTGCTCCTCCAAGGAGTTCTGCTGCTTTCCTAATAGGTGTAGAGTGGGAAAGTGGTTCACCTTCATAGTGTTCGCGTAAATCAGCATGCGCATCGATGTGGATAATCGCTAAATCAGGATATTTCTTATACATTTCTCGAATCACGGGCCAAGATACGAGGTGTTCTCCTCCCAAGCCCAACGGGAATTTGTTGTCCTTTAACAATCCTTGTACGTAATTGCCAATCATGTCTAAGCTCTTACCCGCGTTGCCAAAAGGCAACGGCAAATCTCCCGCATCGAAGTAATTGATATCTGCTAAGCTTCTATCTAAATAAGGGCTGTACTCTTCGAGGCCAATGGAAACTTCGCGAATACGCGCAGGCCCAAATCTCGATCCTGGTCGAAAGCTAACTGTGTAGTCCATAGGCATTCCATAGATTACTGCATGTGCATCTTGGTATTGGTCAGAGCTTGCAATAAATACATTGCCAGAATAAGCTTGTTCGAAGCGCAAGGTATAGGCCTTCTTTCATCAACGGAATTGTGGTGTTATCTCTTCTTATCTTCATCAGGGGGTTAAATTGCTTATGAATGTATTTACTTATTTCACTAAATCCTCCACAAATCGCGGTAATGCAAACGCTGCTCTATGTAAGCGAGGCGTATAATATTTCGTTGGAAACTGTGGAATTTCAGTTTCTTCAACGAGCAATGGATCATATTTTTTGCTTCCCATCGTAAATGTCCACAGACCACTTGGATATGTCGGTATATTGGCACAATAGACGCGTACAATTGGAAAGATTTCTTTGACATCGCGGTTTACATTTTGAATAAGATCAGCTTTAAACCAAGGATTATCGGTTTGAGCTACGAAGATCCCATCCTCTTTTAAAGCTTCATAAATACCTTGATAAAATCCTTTAGAAAATAATTCTACTGCAGGACCAACAGGCTCGGTGGAGTCCACCATGATCACATCATATGTTTGTTTGTGATCGTGAATATGCATAAACCCATCATTAATGATGACTTCCACTCTGGGATTATCAAGTTCCCCAGCAATTTCAGGTAGATATCGCTTCGAGTATTCGATTACTTTGCCATCAATTTCTACGAGTACGGCTTTCTGCACCTGAGGATGCTTGAGGACTTCACGTATGACGCCACCATCCCCACCACCCACAACAAGAACATGCTGAGGATTAGGATGTGTCACAAGTGCCGGATGAGCGACCATCTCATGATAGACAAATTCATCGCGCACAGTTGTCATCACCATGCCATCTAGCACGAGCATCGCACCCCACTCCACAGTGTCAATCATAGCTAGTTCTTGAAACTTCGTTGTTTCTGAAACCATTGTGCTTTTGATTTTCGCTGTGATTCCAAAGTTCTCTGTTTGTTTTTCGGTATACCATAACTCCATCTTCATATCCTCGATTCTTTGTATTTTCGTGTTTCTTGATTATAGGCGATACATGAGAAAAAGCAAGGGAAACTAACACTATTTTTCGAAAATATGAAATCATCGTATAGAGATAGCGAAAGTTCTCAATACTATATGCTATCGTATCGAATGAACAGAGGAGGCGAGACTTTGCACGATCACTTAGAAATTGGCTCATCTCGGATATCAAAATCAAGAAAACGATGGTATTTTCGATTATTTCGCTTCATCAAAAAGCTCTTTCTGTTCACCTTCATTACTGTGCTACTATTCACATCAAGCGTGGTATTGGGCTTATTATATTTGCGTGCACAAGCTTTACCTCAAATTACATTACAACAAACCTCTCAAATTGTCGATAGCTCTGGCGTCTGGATTGATTCGTTTTACCATGAACAGAACCGTCGAGTCGTTCCTTTGTCTGAAATTTCCCCTTGGTTAATTCAAGCAACTCTTGCTATAGAAGATCACCGTTTTTTCCAACACTTTGGCATCGATTTCAAAAGCATATTACGCGCTGTTCTCATTAATTTGGAACAAGGTAAAATGATACAAGGTGCAGGTACGATCACGCAACAATTAGCTCGTAATGTGTACTTATCTCATGAGCGCACGTGGACTCGTAAAATCAAAGAAACTATCTATGCTTTGCAATTCGAACTCCAATATCAAAAAGAAGATATTTTAGAAAAATACTTGAATCAAATTTATTATGGACATGCAGCTTATGGGATCGAAACAGCATCACAACTTATATTTGGTAAACGAGCAAGTGAGCTATCATTAGCAGAGAGTGCTCTTGTGGCAGGTATTCCCAAAGGTCCTCGTTATTATTCTCCTTATCATGATCTCGAAAAAGCCAAGCAACGTCAATCGCTCGTTTTGCAAAATATGGTGCGTAACCAGATGATTTCTCAACGTCAAGCAGACGATGCTCAAAAGGAACCTCTAGAGATTAAGTCTCTCACTGATCGTAAACTCGCGCAAGCTCCATATTTCAGAGATTATGTCAAAGCGCAAGCGATGCGTGTCCTAGGATATAGTGAAGAACAGTTAGAGCAATCTGGGGTAAAAATTACGACGACATTGAATTTACATGTGCAACGACTCGCAGAAGAAATCATAAATCAGCAATTGCAGCCTCATGCAGAGCTACAAGTGGCACTGATTTCCGTAAATCCTCAGAACGGTTTCATTCAAGCGATGGTCGGTGGTCGTGATTATGAGCTCAATCAATATAACCGTGTGTTTACACAATCCAGACAGCCAGGATCTTCCTTTAAACCTATTTTATACCTTACTGGACTTCAACGTGGCTATACGGCATTAACTTCATATAAAAGCGAGCCTACCGTTTTCACCTATGACCATGGTCAAAAATCATACGCCCCCCGTAATTTTGATCATAAATACTTTCATGAATACATTGATATGCGTAAAGCAATCGCTACTTCAGATAATATGTATGCCGTTCATACGATTTTAGACATAGGAGCTGAACATGTTGTCGAGATGGCGAAGAAGTTGGGCATTCAAAGCACATTGAAACCTCTTCCTTCACTTGCACTTGGTGCCTGTCCCATAAGTCCGTATGATATGGCACAAGCCTATAGCGTCATCGCTAACCAAGGGATTCGAAACGAGCCTATAGCGATCTTAAAAATAGAAGACACCCATGGTCAAACGCTATATACGTATTCAAAAAAATCTCAGCGAGTAGTTGATGCTCCATCTGCTTATGTGCTAACTCATCTGATGCAAAGTGTGTTTGCTCAAGGAGGATCTGCTCATCGTGTAGCTCATGCTATCAAAAGACCCATTGCTGGTAAAACCGGATCGACAAACACAGATGCATGGATGGTCGGATTCACACCTGAACTCGCAACAGCTGTGTGGATTGGATATGATAAGGACCGTACGTTAAACGCGGTTGAATCCCACTTAGCTTCTCCTCTGTTCGCTGAATTCACGGAGCGTGCTTTACAAAGTCTGCCTCCGCAAAATTTCCAGCAACCCGAAGGTGTCGTGAAAGTCAATATCGATCTCATCAGTGGGAAGCTCTCGAATCCTGATTGTCCTCAATCTCGTATCGAAGTTTTTGTGATAGGGACAGAACCTCTTGAATCTTGTACGCCTAATCAAGCTCCTGGGCCTCCTTTTGAAATCCCCGAGCTTCCTCCTCAGCAAGAGAATGGCTCGTGGTGGGAAGATTTGTTGCAATGGTGGACCACGTAAAGTGATAGCTGATACGATAGCTGAACCTATACAAAAAAGAGCTGCGACAAAGATGTGTGTTGGTCTCACATTCTTTGTGTGGCTCTTCTCATGTTCATGTTCATTTCATTTTCATTGTGCGTTAATTGAACCTATGTTTATGACGATAACGCTTGCTTCAAAGATTCGTCTGATACATTCCACCATTCTTCATTATGCTGGATCAAAAACTGTTTGATTAACGATTTCTCTTTGTCAGACAACCCATCCAGTACGATTCGACGCTTCATCGCTTGATCCATCTTATTCACATGGTCAGCCAATATTTTCCAACCTCTGCGTGCTTCTGTGTCTACGAGCATCTCACACGCTGTGACTCCTGCGTAATATGTGCCTTCGACTTTACGATCTGTTGCGACCCATATAATCCAACATCGACGTCCTTGAGGAGTATCCTCTTTACTCATAGAGAATTTGATTCCTTTTTCAATTACGCTCTTTCCATGCAGTGCACCATTATCGAGATAGGCTTCATCTCCATCTATAATCAAACTCGATACTTGATTCAAATCTATTGAGCCTGCCCCAAACCCCTTATGCTGGACATTACTACTGACAATATTCATCGCAAGTGGTTTTTTTTTGATTTCCATCATTGAACCCATCCCATCTTTTTAAAAATATTTGTCTGTCTTGATTTTATTTTAGCTAATATTCTCATGTTTGCAAACATATAAATGTGATAATTAGCTTGTCAAGGAGTGACCCATGAATAAAATTCGAAATTCGCGAATAGTAGTCTCCCTGTTTTTCGTTATTCTGATGATTTGCCTGGTCTATATGGGAAATTCATTGCTCATGAACGTATGGATGTCTCCAGAAGATACTTCCGATCATATATTACGTCCAACCTTCGATCAGCCTCTACCTCATAAAGTTCGCAAGAGAACTCCTGTATTAGGCACCTCCCCAGCCTCAAGTCAACGTGTGGTTGAATATCATATCGATGTAACCTATATCCCGTCAGAGCAAAAGTTGATCGGTCATCAAGTGATGACTTGGACAAACCCCGGGGATCGTAACGTGAATGAACTGTATGTGCACATGTATCCTAATGCTTTTGCTTCCACGAAAACGAGCTTCATGAAAGAATCTCAAGGTAAACTGCGGAATGATATCTCTCCTGAGAACAACTATGGACTTATGGAGCTGGTTTCAATGCATACCTCTGAAGGAATTGACTTGCTCCCCCGAGCTACATATGTTCAACCAGATGATCAAAATCCAAATGACCACACTTTGCTGCAAGTCGCCCTCCCACTAGAAGTACGTCCACAGGAGTCGATTACATTGAAAACTGCATTTATCGTCAAACTCCCTTTTGCTTTTGCTCGTATGGGCGTTGTTGGTGACTTCGTGATGGCAGGGCAGTGGTTTCCAAAGTTTGCGGTGTATGAATGTTCGGGAGTTCGAGGTCGTGCAGAAGAGGGATGGAATCTCCATCAATATCACGGTAATTCGGAATTTTACGCAGACTTCGGGATTTATAACGTTATCATTCGTGTTCCTTCTTCTTACATCGTCGCAGCAACTGGTTTCCCTATTCAACCAGCTAAGACGATCGACGAGGAAAAAATCTACCATTTCTACGCAGAGCAGGTCCACGACTTTGCGTGGTCAGCTTCTCCACATTTTGTCTATGTCGAAGAATCTTTTTCCACAGCAGAACTGCCTGGTGTCAAAATCAAACTGTACCTAGATCCTCATCACGAGTCTCTAGTTCATCGTTATATCGAAGTTGCCAAAAAATCGCTGGCCCATTACAGCAGATGGTATGGCAGTTATCCATATTCCACACTTTCGATCGTGGTGCCTCCTCCTCAAGGGAATGGAGCTGGAGGCATGGAATACCCTACTTTCATTACTACTTGGGCTGCTGATGATCGTGATCCTGACCTTGAATTAGAACGTGTCGTAGCTCATGAAATTGGTCATCAATATTGGTATGGTATGGTCGCAAATAATGAATTTGAAGAGGCATGGTTAGATGAAGGATTTACTTCATATACCGAGGATATGTTCATGGAATCCGCATATGGTGTGAAGCCGAACCTAGCACTAGAAGCGACTTATGTACGTGAACCTTATGCACTTCAACTCGATAGTTGGAAATATCCGAATCATCATGTCTATGCGACCCATGTGTATACACGTGGAAAGCTAGTACTTAAGACCATCGAGCAACGTGTAGGAGCTGTTGTGATGTCTCGCATCCTCAGATCGTATTTCGAACAATGGAAGTTCCGCCATCCTTCAACGAATGACTTTCAACGAATCGTGGAGAATGTCACTGGCACCGATTGGAGTTCTTTTTTTGAATCGTATGTTTACGGTGAACAAATGATGGATTTCGCAGTAGATCGAATCCAGATCATAACCCCTTCTGCAACAAAGTCTTCTAGCAATGATCTGATTGAAAGTCGTGTCTTTCTTTCCAAGCGAGGTGGTGATGCACTAGAAGTCCCCGTGCAATTCCATTTTGCTGACGGTACCTCATGTATGAAATCATGGGTAAATCCTGAAGCATCTGTCGAGTATCAGTTCATGCACACTTCTCCAGTTGCTTGGGTAAGAATCGATCCTAATTACACGCTATTTTTGGAAAATAAACCGATGAATAATTATTTAAAAACGAGCATTAATGTGCAAAGACACGTGCAATTCAATCTCACCGTCATCCAATTCATTGAATTCATTGCACGCGGATTGTTTGGATAGATATGACATGGTGTGCATGATACCCTAGACCGAAGATAAAGAGGAAGTAGGCGATTCTTAATGAATTTGTATGTACAAAAGGGGTGGCCCGTTACCTATGAGCAGCGTTTCATTCTGTGTTTATTGTTTATTTATCATATCGGTTGGAATGTGATGGTGTATGCGCTGGTCAATCGATCAATTTCCCTGTTCATGTATCGATTCCCTAGTGCAGATCAATCTGATACCGCTGTGCAATTATTTCTCGCAGATCTCATATTACAACTTTCTCAACCTGCATTCCTATCTCAACACGCGATCTATTTCTTGTTATTGATCGGGATTCGTGTGTTGTTAGCACCTGTATTGCACGCGGGTATCTATAATTCGATCGCAAGCAGTAAAGCACAACCGGGGTATCGATTTGCTAGTGGTGTTAGGCGCTTTAGTTGTTCTTTTGCAAAAATACAGTTGATCGCTTTACTCGTGATGCTTTGTCCAATCTTCGTGATCATCCCCCTTGTAACTGAACACATACCACGTATAAATATCGATGACTTCCCATTTCTTAAATTATTCCTTTGGGTATCGGGTTTGTTGCTTTATACATGTATGGTAAAAATAAGTGTCATGTATATCCAATTTGCACGAGTATCAGAAACGACCGTTCGTCAAGGCTTATGTCTCAGTTTGCGCATGGCACGATCCATCGGATCCATCGCCATCACACTCTTTATCATCAAATTCATTTGTGTCGGAATCTACTTCAGTATTGCATACCTGAATACAGGGTTATTCGCACATGTGATTTATCTTATATGTCTATGCGTACACATCTACTTCAGTGTTTGGACGATTGCTTCCCATTATCAATTGTGGATTGCAAAGCGTCATCTTGTTTGATTCATGATCAATTATTTGTTGGCAGGAATTTACACGCTATCAGCGAATATGAGAAAGTAATGAAAGCAAGGAGATGGCGCGCTTATGATATTGTTCATTCATCGAAAAGATTTGAGAATTGAAGATATGTCTGCATTTGATTACATCCTTGAGCAACAATCTGCAAGTGTTCATCTACTCATTCTTGACCCTTTTTTATTAAAGCGTGATCGCCATCTAGCACATAGTGGAATTAATTTCATGAAGCATGTTCGCAGGCTGCACCAATTGTATCGAGATGCCAACAAACAACTCCATCTGGCTTATGGTGAGCCCGCAGAAGTTGTTCACGCTTTGTTAACGCAACTGCAATTCACGGAAGTTGTTGTGCATCGAGATTTCACACCGTATGCGATTACTCGTGATCGCAAGTTGCAGCAAGTCATCGATCGATTCCACATTCCTTTCACACGGATTGTAGATCACACGCTGATCGATTTAGCTGATTTTCAACGCTTCACAACTAGAAAAGATCCCTATCAAATCTATACGCCCTTCTATCGGAAATGGCATGAATACATCGAGTTACATATTCCTTTGCGCTCGCGCATTAACGTGTGTCAGTTAACTACTGTAAATTTAGCAGAGGGAATTCTCGATCCATTTCTGATGCCCTTCTCATTGACTGACTATTCATCTGCAGACGATCCCCAGCATGTGCTCGATTCCTTTGTTCGCGATCACTTGTCACATTACCCACACATGCGCGATCAATACGCTATAGAAGGAACTAGTTTACTAAGCAGACATACTAACGTGGGGGCTATTTCTATACGTCACATTTATGAAACTGTACACAGAATCGATCACGCAACTCCATGGATTAGACAACTCGCTTGGAGAGATTTCTATATCTATCAATCGATGTTTAATGCTGATTATTTTCAATACGAAAAACGTTATGATTTATCTTCACTGAATGATCGATACTTCGAAAATTGGATTCGAGCCACTACTGGAATTCCCATTATAGATGCAGCGATGACTGAACTGTCTGAAACAGGCTGTATGCCTAATCGATTGCGGATGGTAACTGCGATGTTTCTTGCCAAGAATCTGGCATGCTCTTTTACTTCAGGCGAACAATACTTTCGACATGCACTCAGTGATTATGATAACACCTTAAACCGCGGCGGATGGCTGTGGTCTTCTTCCTTAGGGTTCGATGCAGCACCTTATTTCCGTATCATGAATCCTGTAACGCAATCTCAGACTCATGACCCCAGTGGAGACTATATTCGCAAATGGTTGCCCGAACTCAAAGATTTGAATAATAAAGATATCCATCTACCACGACGTCACGCAATTGTCGATCTGAAAGCATCTCGAGCTGAAGCGATAGGTATATACAAATCGATCTTATCTAGTGCTTCCAACGAATAGCTGCAAAAAATTAGTAGGTATCGGAGATTCAAATCGCATGGGTTGCTCTGTTCTCGGATGAATGAATTCTAGCGTATGTGCATGTAGGGCTAATCGATCTATCGGATTTCTCTTTGACCCGTACTTCTCATCACCAATAATCGGATGCCCGATATCTTGCATGTGCACACGAATTTGATTTTTGCGCCCTGTTTGCAATTGGATCTCTAGCAAAGAGTAGTGTGAATTCACTTGTTTCACTTGGTAAGTGGTGATTGCTTCTTGACCACCATTGGGCAGAGGACTGGAATACATGTGTAGTGATTTGCTTTCTTTCAACCATGAAACAAGGGTGTCTTCTTGCTTAATGACTTCATTTTCTACAACTGCTACATACGTGCGATGCTTCACATATTCTTTCCAATGATTCTGTAAAGTTAATTTGGCTTTTTCGTTTTTTGCGAAAAGCATAACCCCCGAAGTATCTCTGTCCAAACGATGCACGACAAATATACGTTGAGTCGCCTTTTTCTTTTTGACATAATCACTCAGTTGATGATATGCCGTTAACTTCTTCTCTGTTTCTGTTGCAATGGACAATAATCCTGCTTCTTTGTGTATCACAATGAGGTCTTCATCCTCATATAAAATATGCATACCCATGAGATAGTCTTCATCCTGCGTATTCTTCCATGCTATCCGAACGATATCACCTGTTCGCAGCAAGTAGTTGTATTGTGTAATGACGTGTTGTTGAACAGATACCTGACCTCTCGATAACACGCCTTTAATAAAGTTTCTTGATTTGTTGCTGATTCTTTCACGCAAAAAATCCATAAGTTCTTGAGGATCTGTAACTTCGAGCTCAGTAATTTGGCTATCCGTTGAAGATTGTGTTGAACGTATCGGTGAAGATTTGGATTTGATCATATAACTCTCCTTTGGAAACGTAAGATCATATTAAGATGAAGATAACTTTACTATATCCGATATCTGATGAAAAAACACAAGAAATCCTCATGTGATTTCATAAGTTTACTGAAAAATTGAAACCCTTTTCTATTTGTTTCGTATTACATCTATGAAAATATATGAGGGAGGGGTTAACGCAATGAGTATTTTTGATAACGAATCAGGACGCCAGTCACAAAGTACACAAAATCCTCAGTTACCACAGTTGCCGAAGGGTTCCCTGAAGCGAATCGTAATCGGCGGAATTATACTTCTTGTGCTATGGATCGGTTCATCAACTGTATATACAGTGCAAGAACAAGAACGAGCTGCTATATTAACATTCGGTAAATATACGGGTGAAACCACAGCAGGACTTCAATTCAAGTTCCCTTATCCGATTCAGCAAGTGATTAAAGTGCCTGCTGAAATCACACAAAGAATCCAAATTGGATATCGAGAAAATAATGGTGTGACGGTACAAGTTCCTGAAGAATCCTTAATGATTACAGGTGATGAGAACATCATCTCTGCTGATGCTGTAGTTGAATGGCGGATAGACAATGTAGAAAACTATTTGTTTAATATCGAGCAACCAGAGAAATTTCTACTAAATGCTGCTATTGCAGCGATACGTTCCGTAATCGGTTCTACTAAGCTAGATTACGCGATCACGGATGGAAAAACAGAAGTGCAATCTCGAGTTAAAGAAAAGCTCGATGAGATCAACAAAATCTATAATTCAGGTATTTTCATTGCTGATATCAAGTTTCAAGATATTGAACCACCTGAAGGAGATGTGCAGACAGCATTTAAAGAAGTTACCAATGCACGAGAAGAGAAAAGCACTAAAATCAACAATGCTCGAAAATATGAAAATGATAAAATCCCAAAAGCTAGAGGTGAAGCACAAGCTACTCTAGAGAATGCTGAAGCAGTCAGAAAAACTCGTGTCCTCAGTGCTCAAGGGGATGTCGCGAAGTTCAATGCCATCTATGCAGAATATATCAAAAGTCCCGTTGTCACCAAGAAGCGTCTCGTTTTAGAGACATTAGAGAAGATCATGCCAGGAGCACGAATCGTTATTACGGATAGTTCTAGTGATACCATCAAGTATTTACCGATCAATGAATTAATTAGAGGCACCACAGTGAAAGGAGGAACAACTCCGTGAATAAATGGATAGTTCCAGTCATCGCAATTGTCGTTGTCTTCTTCTTACTACGAACTTCCGTATTTATCGTTAAAGAAGGGGAATACAAAGTCGTTACGCAGTTCGGAGAATTCGTCAGAATTAGTTCTGAACCTGGTTTGCGCTTCAAGTTTCCATTCATTGAAAGTGTCGTATCCTTACCGAAATACCAGAAAATATATGATAGCAAACCAACAGCGATTTTAACTAAAGATAAAAAACCAATTCTTGTAGACAATTATGCAATTTGGCGAATTGAAGACCCCGAGAAATTCTTGAGAACGCTGAAAACTGTAGAATATGGTGAAGGCCGCATCGATGCTGCTGTCTATAACGTCGTAAGAAGAAAGCTCTCTGAAGTCGAATATGGCAATATCATCAGCGAAAACACATCACGTGGCGATCTTAACACTGATATTACTGCTGAAGTGAGCAAATTATTAACCGATAGCAATTTCGGTATTAAAATTATTGATGTCCGCATCAAACGAACTGATTTACCTGAAGAAAACAAACAAAGTGTGTATAATCGAATGATATCTGACCGACAATCGATTGCTGCAGGGTATTTGTCCGAAGGCGATGAGGAATCTCGTAAAATCACATCGAAAGCTGATCGTGAAGTGCAAGAACTCAAAGCACAAGCTGAATCAGATGCCAAAAAAATTGTAGCTACAGGTGAGCAAGAAGCTGCTCAAATCTATAATCAAGCGTATGGCAAGGATGTTGCCTTCTATGATCTCTACCGTACATTAGACAGTTATCTAACCACTCTTCAAGGTGAACCTGTCATTATGTTGCCTATTAATTCTCCTTATACACGATTTCTGTTAAGTGAGTAATCCGTACTGAATGCAATACCTCTTGACTTACTAACTTACAAAACCCTACTTCTGTTCATCAGAAGTAGGGTTTTGTGCTTCTATATACTTCTTTAAATCGGTCAAGTTCGTTCGGAACCCTGATTGAATAAGAGGACTCTCCCGATCTTATCCTTCACCTAGCGCAATAGGGCTATCTGCATAGGATACCCAATCGCTCCAGCTTCCGGAATATAACTTCACCTGTTGGAAACCTGCTCGTTTCATAGACAAAACATTTGCACATGCGGTGACGCCTGAGCCACAATACACAATGATTTCTTCTTTGTCTTGAAGTGCTTGAAATTGCATGCTAAGTTCTTCTGGACTCTTCCAGGAACCCTGTTCGTTAAGCACATCTTTCCAGTAATAATTTTGGGCCCCAGGGATATGACCAGCCGTAGGATCAATCTGCTCTTCTATTCCTTGATACCGAGAAGACTCACGGGAATCTACAAGTATGACTCCTACTTGATTCATCTTCTGGTTGACTTCTTCATAACTCGCTAACCAATGCCTCATCACGATAGGCGAGAAGATTCTCGGTGAAGCCGTCGGTTTGTCAGCAGAAATGGGTCTGCTTGACTGTTTCCATGAACGATAGCCTTGATCTAATACATAAACTTGCGTGTGTCCCAAAAATTGCAACATCCACCATAGACGAGATGCCATTGCTCCTCCTTGATCATCATAGGCAATGACTCGTGTAGCATGATCGACACCCAGTTGACTCATGCGTATAGAGAATTCCCCTAAATCAGGTATAGGATGTCTACCTCCATGTGCTCTTTTTACACCAGATAAGTCTTTTTCTAAATCCACATAAAAAGCACCTGCAATGTGATCTATCTCATACTGCTCGTGGCCTGCATCAGGTTGTCCAAGAACGAATCTGCAGTCGAGAATCACTACGTGTTTATCAGCTGATGCAATATCCCTCGCAACGTCCTCTTGACTAATGATAAACTGCATGCATATCTCCTTCCATCAAACATTCTTTAGTATTGATTATACAAGTACTTTTAGTGTGATACAATCAAACTTACATGTATGCACGTGCATGGGAATATCATTGGTTTGAGGTGACCCCTTATGGATATCGATTGGCACATCACTGCTTTAAGCGAATCAGACGCTATACATCTATGCAGTTGGGTTTACCCACCACCCTATAATATCAATGACTGGTCTAATTGGGACGTGATGATCGCGCATGGTATTGAATTCGGTGACCCTACGATTCGAGTCGAACAATATCGAGCTGTACGAAATCAAGAATTGGCATTGTGCGGATTTATTCAATTATTTCCTATGGTCCATACGATTCGATTAGGTGTAGGTCTAAGACCCGATCTATGTGACAAGGGATTCGGGAAATACCTTTTGAAACTAGCGATACACGAAGCTCGATGCCGGTCTCTAGAAGCAGAGATCGATCTCGAAGTCCACACATGGAACACAAGAGCGATTAAAACTTACCAAAAAGTAGGCTTCATGATTACGGACCGCTATGTACGCTTAGCTACTCATGGATTAGAATCTGTATATTGTATGGTTTTTCAGGGAAACCCGTCTATGGAACAATAAAAAAGTCTACGCACGAGGTTATCCCCCATGTGTAGACTTTTGATTTGAAGACCCATTTACAACTGTTACTTATCATTTTTACCATGTATTCTATTATTTAGTCTTGCTATCTGTACTTACGGTACCTGATACCCATCGAATTACAATAATGATTTTAATTTGATTTCTGGGTTTTCGAATAAATGCGGATCGACGACAGCTTGTTTTTGAATGAGCATTTCAGCAATTCGCATATCTTTGGCGATCTTAGCGTTTAATCCAACTGCACTTGCCGAGACCAATTGACCGCCAATCGAAAGATGGAAAAACATCTTGTCAAACTCGCTTATATCCCGACATACAGTCTTCACTCCAGCATCTGGCATTCCTGAGACTTGTAAAGTTTGCTCATATTGATCCGACCAGAACCAAGGAATTTCTAAATAAGGTTTTGAACTGCCTAACATATTGTGAGCTACATGTGTGCCTTGATCCTGCGCATTGCGCCAAGCTTCCAAACGAATTCGCTTACCACCGTAAAGACCATGCGGAAACGAGCAACAATCCCCTGCAGCAAAAATATCGGGATCACTTGTAGTGAGTTGCTCATCTGTCCATATGCCATTATCTAGTTGAAGTTCACTATGCGCAGCTAACGAGGTGTCCGCAATAGCACCTATGCCTACAACAACTGTATCACATTGAACTACGGTGCCTTCTGCAAGTGTAATATAATGACCCTCTATCGTCCGTTGAATACGATGAATACCGCATCCTAGAATAAATTCGACACCTGCTTTACGATGGCGCTGTTCGATGATGTTGGCAATTTCAGTAGGAACGCCTCGCATTAGTATCCTGGGTCCAACTTCGATAACAGTTACGGAACAACCTAGCTCACGAGCACTTGCAGCAACTTCAAGACCAATAAACCCAGCTCCAATGATCACGATGTGCTTACCAGGTAGGAACCGCTCACGAAGAACAAGTGCGTCTACGAATGTACGCAGATATAACAAACCCGTCATATCTGAGCCTTCGATGTTTAATTGACGGGGGTAAGCACCTGTGGCCAAAAGCAACTTATCATACTTGATTTGTTGCCCATCACTCAGCTCCGTCTGATGATTGCCCCGATCTATATGTACAACGGTTCGATCAAAAATACATTGTATCCCATATTGTGCCTGCTTCTCTTCATCGAGGATCGTCATGGGTGAAGGCTGAATTACTCCCGTTAACGAACTTTTGGACAGCGGTGGTCGTTCATAGGGAGCTAGCTTTTCCTTACCAATTAACGTGATAGCTCCCTGCCAACCCTCTGTACGGAGCTCAACAGCAGCACGTGCACCTGCTTCGCCTGCACCAATAATTACCATTCCTGCATCTGCCATAGTATAGTCTCCCTCGTATCCTTAGTCGATCTGGATGAAGATTTCATCATCTTCAATCTTCACAGGGTATGTCTTCAGATCTATACATACTGGCGTACGCTTAGCAGCACCTGTCGTATAATCAAATCTTCCATTGTGCTTAGGACACTCGATGATATTGCCCATCACCAAACCTTCTGCTAAATGAAAGTTCTCATGTGTGCAGTACCCATCTGTGGCATAATATTTATTTTTGTCAGAGCGATAAATAGCAAATGTTCGATCTGCATAATCGAAGCGAATGACATCTTCTTCGTCGATATCATCGATTGATCCTACTTTGATCCATTGCTGTGCAGTCAAGATTCATACCTCCAGATGAAATTAAATTATGATTTCACTAACCCGTGTGGATCAATGACAAATTTTCGCGAAGCGCCGCGATCAAACTCTTGATAAGCTTGGGGGGCATCGTTCAGTGAAATCAGAGTAGCATTCACTGCTTTAGCGATCTGTGCTCTGCCACTGAGGATGGCCATCATTAATTCACGATTGTATTTCATTACAGGAGTTTGTCCTGTAACAAAGGTATGGGATTTCGCCCAGCCAAGACCGAAGCGGATTTTCAATGTGCCTATTTTCGAATCCTCATCGACAGCACCTGGATCACCTGTCACATAAAGTCCCGGTATCCCTAAACTACCTCCAGCACGTGTCACTTCCATAATCGAGTTCAATACCGTTGCTGGTGCTTCGCCATGTGCTTTCCCATGACCGTGAGCTTCGAAGCCCACACAATCTACAGCAGAATCTACTTCCGGCGAACCTAAGATTTGATCAATCTGCCCAGCCAAATCACTATTTTCACGAAGATTTACCGTTTCACAGCCAAAGCTTTTCGCTTGTGCTAGTCGTTCTGCATTCAAATCACCTACGATGACTACTGCTGCGCCGAGTAATTGTGCTGAATGAGCTGCAGCAAGACCTACTGGGCCTGCTCCAGCAATATATACAGTCGAGCCCGGACGAACTCCTGCACTCACTGCTCCATGGTACCCTGTTGGAAAAATATCCGATAACATCGTCAAATCAAGAATTTTCTCCATGGCAAGTTCTTTATTGGGGAATTTCAATAATTGAAAATCAGCATAAGGAACCATCACATATTCGGATTGTCCACCAACCCATCCACCCATATCTACATACCCGTAAGCTGAACCAGGACGATCTGGATTTACATTCAAACATACATTTGTATTGCGTTCTTTACAACTGCGACAACGTCCGCAGGCGATGTTAAATGGCACGGAGACGAGATCCCCTTTTTTGATGAACTCTACATCACGGCCGACTTCAATAACTTCCCCAGTTATTTCATGGCCTAAGACTAGACCTGACGGAGCAGTCGTTCTCCCTCTGACCATATGTTGGTCGCTTCCGCATATATTGGTTGTGACGACTTTCAGAATAACACCATGCTCACACTTACGTCCTACGTTCAAAGGATTTACGCCTGGTCCATCTTTCAATACCAAATCCGGATAATCTGTGTTACGCACTTCTACACTTCCTGGTTTACTATAGACAACAGCTCTATTCCCTGACATTCAATCATCTTCCTCTCGTTTTGGAATTATATACTATAGGTTATAAGCATTTGAGCTTATTTACCATAATAATAGGGGTTAGCTGTAGGCGGAAGAGTACGTTCCACCACATAACTCGGATCATTCTTCTGTTTAATGAGTGCAATAACAACTTCTTTGATTGCTGCCCAAAGACTAGGACTGGGTGTCGGATAGTCGAATTTCAACTCTTTGTGTAGAGCAGGTAGTGCATGATAAGGCACCATCGGGAACATGTGGTGCTCAATATGATAGTTCATGTTCCAATATAGGAATCTCAAGAAAGGATTCAAATAGATCGTTCGCGTGTTCAAGCGATGATCTAACACATCCTCATGAAGTCCCAGATGCTGAGGTAATCCATATAAGATAAGTAAGACCGGTACGTAATCTTTCTCTGCATCAGTCAGCTTCCCCAAGCAGTGCCATGACCACATTCATGCCATCTTGAATCGCCTATCGAAGCATAACTGATTCCGTATACTGCAAATGCTGGAATCGCCCACCACGTCCCCCATGAATAATAGGCTAGTATTCCTGTTCCGATGAGCCAAGCAAACATCAGGATCGTATCACGTATTGCAGGCCCATCCTTACGCTTCATCAGTTCCTTCAGGCGTTGACGCTGATTGGGACTCGTGTACCATTCAGCTGCTACCAAGCCTCTTTCTTGTGCTCTTTTGTTCTCAGGACCTGTAAGACGATAGTCTCTTTGGTTCACTGCCATTGTGAGGACCTATCTATTATTCAGACTGATAACGCTTACTTAATTATGTAACTTAAATTCATGGTTGTCTTTGAATTTAGAGGACTTCCATTTGCACGATATGGACATATTTATCTGTGGAAAGGTATTTCCGATAATTGTGTTTTGCGAAATTGTCCTGGGGTTAGACCTGTTTTGCGCCTGAAGACTCGCGTATAATAATGCACCGATTCAAACCCCGATTCCTCAGAAATCTGATTTATCCCCAAATCCGTCTCAAGCAGTAATTTCATCGATGCTTGAACTCTTCTTTCCTGTACATAATGAGAGAACGATTGTCCGACTTTCTGAGTAAATAACCGAGATATGTGCCGTTCAGAAATATGTAAGAAATGTGCTAATTGACTTAGACTTAATGGGGAAGTCAGGTTTCCTTCGATAAAGATCTTGGCTTTTAGTAAATAACTCGGCATTTGTTGAATATCTATGACTTCTTCGAGAGCTTCAGCACTATAAAACTCCCCACGAAATGAGATTAAAAGGGAGTACGCTAATGAACGTATCATGTCTCTAGACATCACACGATCCTGAATACATAAAGTCAATAACATACGCCAAATCTGAGCCGTGATTGACTCGTCCGCCATGGGAATTACATTTTCCTTGCTATGTATGAGTTGCAAATAACGATGAATCGCTACTTCCTGGGAACGAGCTTCATCAATTTCAAAAGCAACATAGAATAATGACAAGCCTTCCTTGCTTTTGATCTGATGCCACTGACCTGGTCTAGAACAAACGAGTGTCCCCGGTTGCAAAAGATGTTCCCTGTTAGATTCATAATAATATCCCTGACCTTCCGTAATATAACAAACTTCAAAAAAAGAATGACGATGCAGGTAGTTATCCAAGTGCTTAGGCATAGCTCCCCAATAATGCACGTTAAATCCCAACTCATCCCCGTGTACATTGAGTGCTGTTTTATTTAATTCATGGGTCATCTTCCTATAGTCTAATTTATTATCCATAAGAATCCTTTCCCTATTATTACAAATCATTTGATCTCATTATACTCAAAATAACCGAAATGTGCTTAATTTCTTCAGATTTACTTGATCCGCTTAAACGAATAATTAAATACTGCGATGTCTATATGTATGATAAAATTTCCAATGCATTTCAGAATATGTGTTTTATCGTACCATTATATATCCCAAACCGAAATTGTCTGACAACGTGATCGTTCCGTGATCAGCACTCAGGATCGGTTCAATGATATCTTGCTCCCAATACCTTTTGGAATCTGAGAATTCTATGGGAAGATCGAAGTGATGAAGCGTTGCTAGAGCTAATGCGTGAGCACGACCAATACCTGTTTCTAGCATCCCTCCACACCATAGGGAGATATTGTTGCTTTTTGCATATTCAATCAATTCTAGCGTGGGTGTGATTCCTCCTATTCGACCCAATTTGATATTGATTGCTCCACAAGCTTTGAGATCAATGGCAAGTTTTGCATCCTCAATGCTCGCAATGCTCTCGTCTAATCCAATCATCGTATGCATGGAATCTTGAAGCCTTGCACTCCATAATAATTGTTGTTCACTGAAAGGTTGTTCAATCATGCGTAATGCATACTGATCGAGCGCCAGTAATGTGTTGAAATCTGAACCCTCATAAGCTCCATTGGCATCCACCATAACTGACAAATCAGGAAATCGCTCTCTGACAGCCTCGATCATGCGTAAATCATGACCTGGTGCGATCTTCAGCTTGAAGTGGTGATAGCCCTGTTGTTGAAAAGCCATCATAGCTGCCAATAGGTTCGGAATTGGCTGAATACCCAGCACGACTCCTAGTTCTAACTTGCTCTTCACTCCTCCAAGACATTGGTACAATGGCACTTGCTTCTTTTGGGCATAGATATCCCACACAGCCATATCAATAGCTGCTTTTGCCATAGTATGCCGCTTGAATAATTGAAATCGTTTATACACATCACGAGGATGCTCAAAGGTTTGTCCTACTACCAAGGGGATAAGGAAGGTTTCGATGATCGATTGCGCAGTATGGGAAGTTTCTTCCGTGTACCAAGGGGATTCGAATGCCACGCATTCGCCAAAACCATGTAACCCTGCATCATCGATAACTTCGATAATCAGTGATCTTCTCTGCTGTATTTTCCCTAAATGGGTGACAAAAGGTTCCTTGAGATCTAACGTAACAGGATGCAAGCGAATATCGCGGATACTGATCATTTGATCTCCTCAACTTCAAGCAGATGTTGTAATTCCCTTCTTACTAACTTCTGTGATGCATTTCTAGGTAATGCCTTCACTTTATAAAATACTACAGGCACTTTATATTTGGCTAGATGATTTGCACAGTATGTTATGAGATCTAGTCCCGTGACAACTTGGTGATCTTGTATATGTAGGTAAGCAACTGGTACTTGACCCCATGTGTCATCATGCATGGAAGTAACTCCAGCATCTATAATAAGTGGATGACTCATTAATACAGCTTCAATTTCTGAAGGATACACATTTTCTCCTCCAGATATCATCAAGTCTGAGCGACGATCGACAACGAAGAGATAACCTTCATGATCCAGATAACCTAAGTCTCCCGTACTGAACCACCCATCCACGAATACCTTCTCGTTTTCCTCAGCTCGACGGTAATATCCACTACATATCGTGGGTCCCTTCAGAAGAATCTCACCAATCTCATGTGGTTGACATGCTCTATTTTCATCGATAATCTTCAGTTGGGAAGGGAACAGTGCTTTGCCTGCGGAACCTATCTTGTGTCTGATTTGCTCTTGATCTAGCGTCACAATCTGAGAAGCCGTCTCTGTCAATCCATAGGTCTGATAGACAGGGACTTCTCTCGCAAGACAATCATCGAGCAAGGTTCTTGGCACAGACCCTCCCCCTACAAGCACACATCGCAAAAAATCAGGATAACGATCTCGTTCTAAAGAATCTAACATCTTGCTCAGCATCACACTAACAACGGATATCAAGGTGACCCGGTGCTCTTGAATCGCTTCGTTCACTTCGTTAGCTTCAAATCTACGCATCATCACAACAGTAAATCCAAGAATTACACTTCTAAGGAGAATAGAGAGTCCCCCCACATGGTAAATCGGTATACACAAGAGCCACACATCCTTAGGGTCTACGCCTAAGTGGATTGCTGAAGACATTGCACTCCACCAATGGTTCTCATGAGTGAGGAGGACACCTTTCGGTTTTCCTGTTGTCCCCGATGTGTACATAATCGAATGTACATCCGACAATACCAATTCGCGATGAT
>CAMCVV010000021.1 GCA_945881905.1 Paenibacillus alvei | reverse complement strand
ACAATAAATGCAACAAGTAAACTCATACTGCTAAAGCTAGCAAGATTCAACGATGATTCCCCCTTATTAACAAATCTTTTGCATCCAAAGCAATGCCATGTTTGTTTAGTGCTGTAACCACATCATGACGAACACTTAACCAATTCTTGTTGGTATGAGCACCTAACGTAAGGTAGCCGTCATCGATACGTAACCAGATCCTTCGATGTTGCCAATAGAACCCCATGATTAACCCGATCATCGATATCGCTGCTCCTATCCAAATAAAAGGTATCGCTTTATCGATGCGAATATTCAAATAAGACGTGTAACTCGCAAAAGCTACATCTTCCATGGAACTTACCGATAAGTCGATTTTTTGACTTACGGCTCCGTTAATGTCATCTTGTCGAAATACCTCTTTGTCGATTTGGCGCGGGAAATATAAGTACGGTTCTCCACCTTCATCTAATCCCGGACCTGATATTTGGAAAATAAAAGCGGGTTTTAAAGGTTCATTTGATAGCGTCACCGGTTTCCCAGAAGCGTCCAAACCAAAGTCAGGGAAATAGCCTTTTAATTTTAATGTGTACGCACCAATCTCATACACATCTTGGGGATTAGTCATAGGAAGAAAGAAACTACCATACGATTCACCGGTTTGCTTATTAAGAAGCTGTGGTTTAACAGAGATCAGCACAGGTGTGTATTTGTAATTAAATTGATAGGCAAGTAAATCTTCGTAGTGAAGTGGCTTGTTAACGATAATATCTGCACGCGTAACTTCTTTAAGAATAGGTTCTCGCGAAGCATCCTCGCATTGGTCTACACATTCGTACAGAATAGCTTTTGTTTCAAATGTTTTCGGAATGATTTTCTCTTGTTTTTTGAATTCATCAGACATTTCGTTTTCTTGATATATTTCTAACGTAAACTTTTCATTTTTGAGATAGTAGGGAGTTTGAGGGATTGCTTTCACTTCCCCTTCAAGAAAACCGATGTACTGGTCCATATGCCAACCCGGAATGCTACGCATCAATACTGCACAAATGAAAATGATGAGGCCGATATGATTGATGTAGGGTCCCCAACGACTAAACCGATTCTTCTCAGCAAGCAAAGCATCACCTTCTTGAACGATACGGTAATTCCGCTTGCGTAACTGTTTTCCGAATTGAGTGATCCATTCCTGGGGTTCAACATCAGTAGGTAACCGATGTATGTAAGAAATCTTCTGTCTTCTTATGAATTCAATGTGTTTACGTGGTTGTTGTTTACTTAAAGCTTTATACAAAGGCACAATGCGATCTATACTGCATACCACTAAAGAAGTTGCAATCATCAGCATTAAAGTGATAAACCACCAAGAGCTAAATGTATGCGTCAAACCGAGCAATTGATACACATGACCAAGTAACCCGTAGGTTTCTTTATAGTAAGTCGATGGATCGATATTGAGAAAAGTATTCTCCTGAGGAAGAATGGTTCCTACTGCTGATCCAATCAACACGATAGCAATTAAATATACCGCTATTTTGACAGAAGAAAAGAAATTCCAAACTTGATCAAGTAGCTGTGGATTGCGTTTCATCGAGCGTCTCGCTACACCTTCATATCTCATTTCAAGAAGCTCTTGCGAGGTGTCTTCTTCTTGTGGCTTACCACATGCTTCACAAATGACTGTGCCTACAGGGTTTTGATGACCACATTCACACTTCGTGTTGTCAAACATTTTTCAATGACCTCACTTTCTCATTTATCGAGCTCATCCGATAACAAGGATTGAATGGTTTGATCAATAAACGCTTCGTTCATTTCACCAATTTGTTTATGTGCTACTTTACCGTTTGGAAGAACAAAAAACGTAGTGGGGTAATATAAAATTCCATATTGCATGCGGACTGTTTCTTTCAAATCAAGCAATATCGGAAATTTAATGTTCAGTTCATTAATGAAATTCTCGACAGTCACTTTATTCTTATCGACACTAATCGCTATAAATTCCACACCTTGAGGATTCCACTTCTCATATTGTCTTTGCAAAGCTGGCATTTCATTACGACAAGGCGGACAAAAAGTGCCCCAGAAATTGATCAGTATCAATTTGTTGCTATACGCAGCGAGTTCATGCATATTCCCATCTAATCCTAACAATGAAAAAGCAGGAGGTCGTTCGCCTACTTGCAGATCTTTGCTATCTTTCGATGAGATGATGTTATTGACGATCGTAATCGTACCGATCATAAGAATCATAGAGAACACAATAATTTGAATCCATCTTCGATTTACTTTCATTTGAACACCTTCAATTTTGAAAGATTTGTAAATGAATGCTACTTACATTATAACGAAAAAAAACCAACTTCTCATTGGCCTTTTTGAATTTTGTGTGAATGCATAGCATCTTGACGCAATTCATCAATTTCATTCTTCGTTAAGTGACGATATGTGCCTCGAGCTACACCATGTAAGAATACAGAACCGAATTGGATTCTCTTCAACTTGACCACAGGATACGAGATGCTTTCGAACATCCGCCGGACTTGACGATTCCGGCCTTCGTATATCGTAATCGTGATTGTGGTCTGATTCTTCTCTTCACGAATATCTGCATATTCCACTTCAGCAGGCGAAGTGAGTCCTTCTTCGAGCATCACGCCAGAACGAAGCTTTTCGAGCAGGTTGCCGTGAGGGACACCTTTCACTGTAACCAGATATGTGCGAGGAACATGATGCTTCGGATGCGTAAGTAAATGAGCGAATTCACCATCATTTGTAAGCAATAGGAGCCCTTCTGTATCGTAATCCAGTCTTCCGATGGGATATATTCGTTCTTTAATGCCACGCAAAAAATCAGTTACAACTTTACGGCCTTCTGGATCAGTAGCACTTGTGATCACGCCTTTGGGTTTGTTCAGTAAGATATATATTTTGTTCTGTTGATTAATCAACTGACCATCTACTTGAATCTCATCATGGTCTGCATCTGCTTTAACTCCCAACGTTTTGACAACTTCCCCATTGACTTGCACGCGACCAGCAGAAATCATTTCTTCGCATTTCCTGCGCGAAGCAATACCCGCTTCAGCTAATATTTTTTGAAGTCTTTCCATAGAATTTCTTCACCTCTATTCCCATGATAATCATTTCGCAGGAAATGTACAAGCGCAAGCCTATGTGAAGACCCAATAGCAGATCAAGACCGATGCGATAAATCCGACCATATCAGAAATCAACCCTACTTTTAATGCGTAACCGGCTTTGCGTATACCAATTGCACCGAAATATACGGTAATGACATAGAGCGTAGTGTCTGTGCTGCCTTGAATCGTCGATGCCATGCGACCAATCATCGAATCAGGACCAAATTGTTGGATTAAATCTGTAGTGAAAGCCAACGAACCAGCACCTGTAATAGGGCGTAGAATCGCGAGCGGGAATATTTCAGCAGGCATGCCGACATATTCAAACAGCGGTCGCATCCATATACTCAGCATATCAAGAGCACCTGAAGCTCGGAAAATACTGATGGCAACCATCATTCCTACTAAATGAGGAATAATCAAAATAGCAGTTTGAAAACCATCTTTTGCCCCTTCGACAAAAGATTCATACACAGGAATTTTGCGATATGCCGCATAGAGTGGAATCAACACAATCATCAGAGGAATAGCCCACGAGGACAATACAGTCACTAATGCGTACATGGGATCAGCCTTTCAGCGGTGGTATGCTCGAATATGATTTGCGATAATAACGATCGATGATGACTGCAACTATGGTGGAGATTCCAGTCGCGATCAGGGTTGTACCGACGATTTCAGCAGGATGCATAGACCCATAGTTCATCCGTATAGCGATAAGTGTAGTTGGGATTAAAGTGATGCTCGATGTGTTGATCGCTAGAAGTGTACACATCGCAGGACTAGCTAAATCTTTATTCGGGTTGAGTTTTTGTAATTCTTGCATCGCTTTAATTCCCATGGGCGTTGCAGCATTGCCAAGTCCAAGTAAGTTGGCACTCATATTCGATAAGATGTATCCGATCGCAGGGTGGTTCTTGGGAACATTGGGAAATAAGAATTGAATCAGTGGACGTAAACATACACCTATCTTCTGTAACATGCCCGCATCCTCAGCGATGCGCATTATTCCTAACCAAAATACCAATACACTTATGAGTCCAAAACATACGTTGACTCCTTGCTTAGCACCTTCTAGTGCAGCTTGCGTCACCATATCCATATTTCCGCGAATCGCTGAAATGATAAACCCCGTAACGATTAAGAAAAGCCAGATATAATTCACCATATCTCATTCACCCCTTCATTTCTCCTGAGTATGAAATCATTGGTCGGTCTCGTCGACTTTGGATGCGGATGGACAGGCTTAATCGGAATACGGCCCATGAGTTGCCCGTCCAACTTCAATTCTAGGTAGCCATATTCACCTAACCGATGAATTAAGGAATCTGCTGGGTGACGAACGACGACTTGCGTGATGTGTGATCGCTCTTCTTTGGTTAGTGGATACGAAAAATCTTGAGTAGCTTGCCATGAATCATCAGCTAGCTTGTGTTGACTAGCTATCAAAGTCGTTTGGGGATAATGAAGAAACCCATGTGCAAATAACTTCGTATGATCTGCCCAATCATTTGCATCGTTGAGTGTGACGACAACGAGCTGTTGGCCATCTCGAGTAGCAGAAGACACCAAACATCGCTTGGCAAGTTGTGTATACCCTGTTTTCACACCATCGGCACCTTCAAATAATACTAACATTTTATTTTTATTGGTCCATTGGTAGTCCCAGGTTTCATGCGGATTCGGGGCTTTTTTGTGCTTGGTTTTCACGATATCTTGGAAATTAGGATTTTTGAGCGCATGTGTAGTTAAAATCGCTAAGTCATACGCACTTGCATAATGCCCTTCACCATCATCGAGACCCGTAGGGTTGATGAAATGAGAGTTATCCATACCTAGTAACTGAGCTTTCTCATTCATGACATAAGCAAATCCTTCTACACTTCCACCGATATGTTCAGCAATAGCTGTAGCTGCATCATTACCTGAACGAAGCATCATGCCATAGAGCATATGATGCAAGCTCATTTGTTCACCAAGCTTCAAATATAAAGAAGACCCTTCTTTGCCATATGAAACAGGACTCACTTCCACCATGTCAGACAAATTGCCTTGTTCAATCGCGATAATGGCTGTCATGATTTTCGTTAAACTTGCTATTCTCATCGGCTTATCACCTGATTTACTATAGAGCACCCGACCTGACTGAACATCCATGAGTACCGCTCCTTCAGCATAGGTGAAGATCTCAGGTGGAGCAGCAGGAGATGAAGCAAGTAAGAGCTGTGAAGATACATCTTGAACACCTATGCAACAGATCATGGTTAATATGGTCCACATGCATACTCGCTTGCTAATCTGCGGTCTAATCGGCTTGATCGCTAATTGCTTTCGCATAAGAACGTGTCCCCCCTTTCATTCGTTACATGGATCTGAGCACTTGTACAAGAATATGATCTAACCAGGCAATTATGTCTGAACGTGCAAATGCACATATGAGAGATACGTTTGTAACACTTATACACGTATGAATAGGCTATATCGCTTCACAATGCTCGTTATCTTCCCTGGTAAACCATCATTACGCATGACAAAAGCGCCTAGAAACAGAGAAGATCTGTTTCTAGGCGCTATATGTATATTCAGACTGACACAACATATCTAATGTTGCTGATTCATATCAGGCGCTTGAGGTAACGGTGAAGACGCCATCGATCCCATGATTTGTTGAATTTTGTCAACAACAAGTGGTGTAGAATCAATAATTCGTTCGAAGATATGGGTTTGATTGTCCAAGGGTACTACTTTTACACCTAGAGGTCCTACGACTAAGAAAGCAATCGGTGTAATCGATACACCGCCACCACTCCCTCCACCAAAAGGAAGAGAAGCTCTGGATTGTGATGCATCTGCTTGTGCAGCAACACCTGTATAGGTCTCAGCAGAAGCTTGACCGAAAAATTCACTCCCCCCTGCCATAAAACCAAATCCAACTTTTGATATCGGCATGATCACTGTACCATCAGGTGTCTCTACAGCGTCGCCTACAATGGTGTTCACATCGACCATGTCTTTGATATTCTCCATCGCTACTTTCATGAGTCCTTCAATCGGATGCTGCATAGTGACTTTATCCTCCCACTTATTCAAAGTACTGTTACATGATGTGATGATTCATGTAATATCATGTCCGAAGTTTGAGTGGTCTATGCGAGGAAGATGCAGATTCCTACAAGCGCTTTAACCCATTATTACAACAGACGGACATCACTGTGTGACTGGATCTTCCCGCGATAAGATGTATCCCCCTGAAATGACATGAGCGACAACACATAATCGAGGATCAGGCGATGTGTTCGCACCAGAGCCATAGAACTTAAGGGCATGAGGGAAACTTGTTGAAGGCGCTCAACTTCATGCCTATCCTTCTCCTTAAACCTCTTATTCGTATTACACGCTGGTAACACTTTCGAAAACACGATTCATTTGCCTCTATTCGACTCACAGGCACAACAAGAAATAGCTCTATAGAAAGATATAGAGCCAGAGTACTATGCTGTTAGTATGAGATCCATTGCCAAGCTGCCCTACTATGTAAAGATTTTATTTATGAGGGTTATTCAACACGTCCACTAACATGGGATTCCAAATTAAGTCTTTGATGCGATGAATGTATGCCCATTCACTTACTTTTGAAATGTCGACTTCTTCATCGAATGTGATTTCATGGCATTTGGGACATTTGTAAAAAGGAACTCGATGTACAGTAAATCGGAATTCATGCAACTTTTTGGGTAAAGATTGAATGATTTTCTTCGCTACACCGCCGCATGTACATTCTTTGAATTCTAATTTATGCAAATTTGCTCACAACCCTTTCTTCACTTTGAAATGCATATATACCACATTATACCATAATATGAGAATATTGCCGATTAATTTATCGTTCAAGGTGAATGGTCGTTTACAACCTATCGTTAGCCTTATATCGAAGCTTTGACTTTGGGTTTCGTGAAGACGTGAACCCATGTCTTGACGCCATGTTTACTTCGCATTATCAAATAACAGAGATAGCATAAAGACCACATCATAGCGATCACACGAATCCGCGTAGCGATGTGTATTTCAATGGAAAACAGAGGATGATGATAGTTCGGTGTCACTTTCAATTGCATTCGATGCACATGTTTCACGCATCGCACAAACCATTGTGTGAAGCATGACTGAATGGTCCAAACGATTCCAGAAATCATCGCCGTATGTGAAGCTTCGATCGCACCTACTTCGGTCTTCCATGTGAATGATGTGCATTCAACATGTTTGAAAAACCTTTTCAGCCACTGCCATAGATCGTCTGTAGCGTCAAGAAGCAACTTACTATGTTGGATCGAAGAGAATAAGCGTCGTCCATATACATCGGATAGGGCATTCACGTCCCCTATAATCACACCAGGTATATCGGCCTGATATCGCAACAGACCATACAATGCAGTGAAACTAGCTTTCATGTGCTTCTGCTGTTCGATTGTCGAAATCCTTATGTCACATTCGATATAACTGATCATGAGCAATGCCATGATGATGAGCAGGCATAGTGCAATTCCCAACCAAAACAAAGATCATCCTCGCCTTTCATCCTATACTTCCGCTAGCGGAATCTGAATGAAAGTTAGTATGACCCTTATGAAGTAATTTATGTATACGGTACCGTGTTACTTAGGATTCCAGATGCGTTTCTATGTCTTGCATAGAAATTTGTTTGCTATCGAAACGATCAAATAGCATTTTCGTTTGTTCTTCTAATTCAAACTCGCCTTGAAATAAAGCTGAATCCGGAAGATCTTTAATCGACTTCAACCCAAAATATGACATAAATTGTTTCGTTGTTCCATAAAGGATAGGGCGGCCAACTGCATCAGCTCGTCCAACTTCCTCGATCAAGTCTTTTGCTGATAATGTATGCAAAGAACGTTCGGACTTGACGCCACGAATTTCTTCGATTTCTACACGCGTAATCGGTTGTCGGTATGCTACGATAGATAATGTTTCTAAAGCTGCTTGTGATAAGGAAGAACGTGAAGGGCTATATGCTAATTTCTCAAAAAAAGGTGCATGCTCTGCGATAGTCGTCATTTGAAACGTGCCTGCGATTTCTACGATTTGGATACCTCTTTTGTGATCTGTGAAATCTACTTTCAGTTGTTCGATGACTTCACGAATCATTTGAGCATTCGTCTCAAATACTTCACTAAGCTGTTTGACGGTAAGTCCCTCATCACCAGCAACGAAGAGCAACCCTTCCGTTACCGTTTTCATTTGCTGAAAATCCAAGTGCTTGCCCCTCCTTATTTCTCATGAATTACGATATCATCGAATAATTGATGTTGGAATACAGCAATTTTTTTGACTTTAATCAATTCAAGCAATGCCAGAAACGTTACTACGATTTCTTCACGGCTCGATTGTTCAGGAATAAATGTGGAAAAGAGAATTTTCCCTCCTTGGCTTTGCAATAAAGTCACCATTTGGATCATCCGATCTTTCACGGAAATTTCATCTCTGCGAATTTTTGAAACAATTTGGCGACTTGTCATTCTCCGTAACATGCGTTGGAATATCACAAATAAATCCGAAGTTTCAAGGCCTTCCACTGGATTCACCGGAACGATTTGTAAATAAGGTGAAAGATCTTCAGGTTCGCGCGTAAAGAGCAGACTTCGCTCCATTTCTTTGTCTCGAAGCATTTCCGCAATTAGCTTGAACTTCCGATACTCAATTAGTTTCTGTATAAGCTCTGTGCGTGGATCCAATGAATTTAATGCATCATCGATGTCTTCGTCGATGAGTTGTGGTTTAGGCAACAGCATTTTGCTTTTGATGGAAAGCAGTGTAGCTGCCATGACGAGAAACTCGCTTGTGATGCCTAATTCGAGATCGTGCATGGCTTTCACATAGGCTACATATTGATCTGTGATTTCTCGGATGGGGATGTCATAGATGTCTAGTTCATTCTGATCGATCAAATGTAACAGTAAATCAAGCGGGCCTTCAAAGGCTTCAAGCTTATAGGATACGATCATGAAATGGGGACATCCCTTTCATTAAGAGGATTTGAACTGTTGAAGTAAGTTAGCCATCTCAATTGCACTAGCAGCAGCTTCCCAACCTTTATTCCCTGCTTTCGTTCCTGCACGCTCTAGGGCTTGTTCGATATTGTCTGTCGTCAGTACACCAAATATCGTAGGAACACCTGTTTTCAAAGAAACCGCTGCAACGCCTTTGGCTACTTCACTGCACACGTAATCAAAGTGTGGCGTAGCTCCTCGAATGACAGCACCTAATGTAATCACTGCATGGTACTTTTGGGTTTCTGCCATTTTTTGCGCGATGAGCGCGATTTCAAAAGCACCGGGTACCCAGGCAACGTCGATTTCTTCGTCTTTTACACCATGTCGCTTCAGTGCATCGAGTGCACCACCGAGTAGTTTGGATGTGATGAATTCATTGAATCTGCCGATCACAATAGCGTAACGGAGGTTGTGCGATACTAAATGACCTTCATACATATGTGGCATAAGAACTCTCCTTTGTTTGGGGATATCGTTAGATGTCGTACCCTTTATCTGAATGTACGAACAAATGACCTAATTTATGTTTCTTAGTTTGCAGGTATTTGACATTGTCTTCATTCGCTTCCATTTGAATCGGAACACGATCGACAACATGTAATCCATACCCTTCCAAGCCTTTTATTTTACGAGGATTATTCGTAATTAACCTCATCTGATGAACCCCTACATCTTTTAAAATTTGTGCTCCAATGCCGTAGTCTCGCAAATCTGCTGCAAATCCAAGCTTAATATTCGCTTCTACTGTATCCAATCCCTGCTCTTGAAGCGCATACGCTTTTAATTTATTAATTAAACCGATGCCTCTACCTTCTTGCCGCATATATAACAGTACACCTGAACCCTCGGCTTCGATCTGTTTCAAAGCAGCATGAAGTTGTGGCCCACAATCACATCGATGTGAGTGAAATACATCCCCCGTGAGACATTCTGAGTGAACGCGAACCAAAACCGGTTTGCTTGGATCGATGACTCCTTTGACGAAGGCTAAGTGTTCTTTACTATCGATATGATTCGAGTATGCGATCGCAGTAAAAACGCCATAATCTGTAGGGATTTGCGTCTCGACTTCTCGTTGAATAAGATTTTCTTTCTCGTTCCGATAATGAATCAAATCGCGAATCGTAATCATTTTTAATTGATGCTTTTGCGCAATTTCTCCTAAATCAGGTACGCGTGCCATGGTTCCATCTTCTTTAATCACTTCACAAATCACAGCTGATGGATAGGATCCACACATTCTTGCTAGGTCTACTGCTGCTTCAGTATGACCTGCTCGACGCAATACACCACCTTTTTTGGCAATTAAGGGGAATATATGTCCGGGTCGACGAAAGTCATGGGGTTTGTTCTTCACATCAATGAGCGCTTGAATAGAACGCGCCCGTTCAAATGCGGAAATACCTGTAGTGGTTTCGTGATAATCTACAGAAACGGTAAAAGCTGTACCATGATAATCTGTGTTATGTGCAACCATGGGAGGTAACTCTAGTTCTTGTGCACGTTCTTCTGTAATCGGCACACAGACCAAGCCTCGCCCTTCTTTAATCATAAAATTGATGATTTCTGGTGTAGCTTTCTCAGATAAAGCAATGAAATCTCCTTCGTTTTCACGGTCTTCATCATCGACCACGATGATCACTTTGCCCAATATTAAATCAAATATAGCTTCTTCAATTGAGTTGAAATGAATTGGCTCCGTCATGCGCTCATCGTGCTCCTTTCCCTTACTATAGAATAGACATAACGCTTCTGATGATCCGTTATTCGGACATATACCCGTGCTCATTCAAGAAGTGCTTGGTCAGTGCATGTTGTTGTTGATGATCAGATAACGCTGATGGCTGTACCGTTAATAGTTTCTGGATATACTTGCCAAGCACATCGCATTCCACATTGACGATATCTCCAACTTGTTTGAACATCAGTGCGGTTTGTGCAAGTGTATGAGGGATGGTATAGATGGAAAACCAGGTATGGGTGACTTGAACTACGGTTAAACTAATTCCATCGACAGCAATAGATCCTGTGGGGACGATGATGTTGAGTGCATCGCGATTGTGCGGTTGGAGACGGAAAACAACTGCATTTTCCTCTATTTTTCTGGAAATAATCGTCGCAGTAGCATCGACATGTCCTTGTACAATGTGCCCGCCGAAGCGTCCATTAGCGATCATGGCTCTTTCGAGATTAACCGGAGAGCTAGGTTGCAACTGTTTGAGGCTAGTTTTGCGCACTGTTTCAGGAACACATTCGACAGAGAAGCTTTGGGAATCGAATGAAACGACTGTCAAGCAGACGCCGTTCACAGAAATACTATCCCCGTGCTTCAAATGATCTAGCACGTATTTCGCTTGAAATGTCAGTATAAGTGTTTGCCCTTGTCGTTGGCTACGACGTAATGTTCCCACTTCTTCGATAATTCCTGTAAACATCTCAACGATGCCTCCTTCACATCTATATCGGGGATATCCTGTGATCCATAGATCAGGTTAGATTCTATTCACGCTCATGCGTATATCGGGGATATCCTGTGATGCATAGATCAGGTCCGATTCTATTCACGCTCATGCGTTCGATTGCAATCGCTTCATGCATGTGCTCATAGCCGATCATATCGAAGCTCATCGGTGATGATCTGCCTCCAATGATTTTAGGTGCAAAAAATAATATCAGCTTGTCAATCAAGCATTGGTCGAGCATCGCACCATTCAATCGGCTCCCTCCTTCGAGGAGAATGGAGCCGATCTCCCGCTCGCCTAGCAAGCGCATCGCGAGCGGAAGATCCACCTGCGGGCCATCGCCGCAGGTGAGCACCTGCACACCGCGCGCTTCTAGCTCAGCGCGGTGCAAGCGCAGCGCTCGCGAAGTCGTGAGCAAGATCGTTGATTGACGATCTTGCTCTTGGAGGACGCGAGCATTGCGCGGGATGCGCAGCTGCGAATCAACGATGATCCGTACCGGCTGTATCGCTGGTACGGTCAGTCGCACACTCAGCTGCGGGTCGTCGGCGAGAACTGTTCCCACGCCGACCATGATCCCTTGATGCCGATGGCGCAAGGTATGCACATAAGCACGTGACAGCTCGCTTGTGATCCACTGGCTATCACCGCTTGAGCTTGCGATTCGACCATCAAGTGTACTCGCTGTCTTCGCAGTGACAAATGGAAGCTTCGTGATGACATATTTATGAAACATTTCATTTAAGATGCGTGCCTCAGCTTCGCACACACCCACTTCAACATCAATGCCTGCAGCACGCAACTTCGCAATACCTTGATGAGCAACGATAGGATTAGGATCCGACATAGCGATCACGACACGACGAACACCATGTTGAATCAGTTGTTCCGTGCATGGACCTGTTAAACCCTGATGATCACAAGGCTCTAAGGTAACATACGCCGTGCTACCTTGTGCTAGTTCTGCAGCTTGGCGTAAGGCTTGCACTTCAGCATGGCTTTGACCTCGCTGCAAGTGTGCTCCCATGCCAACAATACGTCCATCATAGACCAGTACACATCCAACTACAGGATTGATACCTGTTTGTCCTTGTGTACTTTCGGCCATTTGCAATGCCAAACGCATATAAGATTCATCAGCAAGCAGTTGCATAGGAGCGACTCCTTCGAACACAGGATTTGTATACATGGACATCACCAGCTGTGATTTCAACACAAAAAGCCCTCTATTTGAAATACAGGGGCTTCAAAGAAATGTTCGCCACAGAAAAAATATGCGCAATGCTATACATGTGAAAAAAAGCACATGCGTGCGCAAAATCAATTCAAGTCGTTCCTTCTCTCATCCAGACTATACTGTCGGTTCTAGACTTACACTAGATCAACCATGAACATGAAACCATATCTTAGAACACGGTTCATCTCCATGGGTCACGGACTTTCCCTTCTATCGCTTGCACCACTGCAAGATTCCTCTAATAGAGGGGATTCACCGCCGGTAGGGAATTGCACCCTGCCCCGAAGGATATATATATGTGATTGTAATTGAATTTACTTACAGTATACAAACGATACGATCACTTGTCTACGATTCAAGCAAGAGAGTGAAGAGAAGTTATTGATCCCATCGCTAACTTTCTCTTCGTTGATTTATGCTTCAACAATTTCAATGGAATTCATCACGTCTTTATTTTTTAAACCATCAATATGTTCCATGCCTTCGGTGACTTTACCGAATGCGGTATGTTGACCATCGAGATGAGGCTGTGGTGCATAACAGATGTAAAACTGACTACCACCTGTATTTCGACCTGCGTGAGCCATCGCTAAGGTGCCACGCTCATGCTTATTGGGATTGATTTCACAATTAATGTTATAGCCAGGACCACCTGAACCTGTACCAGTCGGGCATCCTCCTTGAGCAACAAATCCAGAAATGACGCGATGAAACGTCAAGCCATTGTAAAATCCTTGATTAACTAATTTCTCGAAATTCGCTACTGTGTTCGGTGCATCTTTTTCAAATAAATCAAGAATAACTTTACTTCCACTTTGTAACGTGATGATTGCTTGTTTTGCCATTTATTCCTCATCCTCTTCTATCTATTTTGTGTTATCTTCATAACTGATTTTATTCATGGGTGATTTTCTTTATAGATGTAGCACATCAACGAGTTTACGCTCGATCCACATCCATGCATATACAAGGTACACGCTATTCGTCTTCATCGTGAAATTCTACACGCCTGAATCACTGGGTCTACACGGTCTGGCTTGTTAGCTTCATTCTATCCGGAATCACATCATTAATCGTTATATCTGAATGCGACTCGCGTCTGACCACTATGTCTGCATGCCCGTCTTTCACGAATACAACTGCAGGACGGCGTATGCGATTATAATTACTTGCCATCGCGTAGTTATACGCACCTGTACATGATACTGCAAGAATATCACCACTGACAACTTTCGGTAAAGCGATATCCCAAATTAACATATCGCCACTTTCACAACATTTACCTGCAATCGATACCACTTCTTCTGTAGGTTCCGTAGCGCGGTTGGCTAGTGTAGCTTCATATACAGCTTCATATAATGCAGGTCGTGGGTTATCCGTCATGCCACCATCTACTGCTACATATTTACGAACGCCTGGTATTTCTTTGGTTGTACCGATCGTATATAACGTGGTTCCTGCATCTCCAACAATACTGCGACCTGGTTCTACCCATATCTGAGGAACGGGATAGTCTGTTCCAAGGAAATTATGTTTGATTGCATCGGTAATCGCTTGAATATACTGTGATACAGCTAATGGTGTGTCACCTTCTTTATATCGTATGCCAAAGCCACCACCAAGGTTGATCACTCGGAAAACAACTTGCAATTCATTGCGAACTTGATGAGCAAATACACCTACGCGCTCTGCTGCCATTCGAAAACCTTCGACTTCAAAAATCTGCGAACCAATGTGAGAATGTACACCTAACAGTTCGATATTCGCTAACTGTGATGCTTCCTCAACAGCACGGAAAGCTGTGCCGTTGCCTAAATCAAAACCAAATTTCGAATCGGTTTGACCTGTAGAAATGTATTCATGCGTATGTGCTTCCACACCCGGAGTGATTCGCAATAAAACTTTCACTTTTTGATGTTTCTGTTGTGCGACAGCGTTTAGTTTGTGTAATTCAATGAAATTATCGACAACAAAGCATCCAATGTGAGCATCAATCGCCATCTCTAATTCAAGCAAAGTTTTGTTATTACCATGGAAATGTATACGCTCAGCTGGAAACCCAGCTTCGAGTGCTGTATATAACTCTCCATCCGATGACACATCAAGTGACATCTTTTCTTCATTTGCGATGACACACATCGCTTTCACACAGAACGCTTTGCTTGCATATGCCACTTGAAATTGCAATCCAGAAGCTTGGAAAGCTTGTACATATTCTCGGCATCGTTGGCGAATCAGTGTTTCATCAAACACATAAAGAGGTGTTCCGAATTGTGCGACAAGCTCTTGCGTGTCTACGCCACCGATTTCCAAATGACCTTGACGATTGATTTTACTTGTTCCATGTAAATACATGACGAATATACCCCTTCTTTCAATCATTGAACGCATATTACTATCTAAAGTACCACACTGAACCCTCTTTTGACAATATCAGCACATGAGTTTCACATCAAGAACCATTCAAATAGAGATCCAGCAACTTTACCTAAGATCATCGCCATCAATAACCAAAGTACGTATGCATCTAGACCTAGACGTTTGGCTAGAATGGGAATAACATTAATCACTTCTGTCAGTGCTGCAGCTAACATACCCACAAAACTTCCGGAGAATATCCCGATTATCAGTATGCCTAGCCAACCTAGTTGTAAATGAATATTGAACATGTCGATCCACGTAAAGCTTAATGCACCTGTAATTACCGCTGCTTCATACGATTGCAAATACTCGCGGGAAATCGTTAATTGCGCTAGCCTTGGGATGATGTTCAAAACAACCAAGAATGCAACCATGCCACTTCCGACAGCAATTCCTCCAGCGATTCCAATCGTTATCGCAAATAATTCCTGTAGAACTCTAGTGATCATCGTTGGTTCTTCCTGGATGCTTCTTCGTGTATTCTTCTGCAACTACGTATTGACGAATACTTTCTTGATATGTGTACATTTCTAATTCTAGCGGGCTTGGTTCTTCATTTATTTTTTTCTTATAGATGTGGTTGAAGAAAAGGATCATGCCCAGTCCAATTCCTATAGAATAGGGGACCTGGATCATACGCGGGGTGTCATCTTGATTCCCCGTGAGGAGTTCGTAAAGTCTCTGATGAACTTCTACCATACTTACATCTGTATGGAAATTCATAATCGCTAAACCTGAACCGATGAAGAGAATAAGCCAGACGGGAAGTATGAGTAACAAGTGAGGTTTCCTTGTTCGGGTTTGAATTTCAACTAAGACATGTGGTTCGCCAAAATGCTCAATTTGAATCGAAGGGAATTTCTCTTTGATCTTCGTTATAATATGTATGATGTCGATGAGTTGATGAGTTCCTTCGATTTCATTTGCTTGAGCAATCAAGATCGCATGTAAAGCTGATTCGTGTTCATCATCAACAATCATATGAGCGATTTGGGATAAGCGAATCCCTTCCCCTTTTTGGATTTTCACTTTTTTATGAAAACGCATATACAGCTTTATCGAGTTTATCGGCTTTATCGGGTTTATCGGGTTGATGATTAATTCACCCTTTCATCAGCAAATGGATTCTCTATGTAGTATGCTTCTCCAATTCATCTACAATTCTCTGTTTTTCTGTGATTTTTCAAATGACTTACAGGTGGCGCATAAGAATGATATTTCTTAGGCATAGTAACTCAGAGAATCACTTTCTATATTCATGGAAGGGTAGGTGAGAAGCATGGCTAAATTAGCATTAACTTTAGTGATTATTGGTGCATTGAATTGGTTGCTTGTGGGACTATTTGAATGGGATCTCGTAACTGCCATTTTCGGTGGTGAAGTCATTCGGGAATCGTCAGGCTTAAGCCGGATCATTTACTCCCTCGTAGGACTAGCAGGGATTTATAGTACTCGCTTTTATATGCGAGATCGCTCAACAGCAAGGTAATGCTGGTTCAGAAACTTCATCATTCTCAGCATTAGCAAGGCTCCATGTAGCGGTCCATCCTTACATCAAAACCCCTTGGCTCACCTACATCAGGTGAACGCGAAGGGGTTTCTTGATAATCATCGGTCTTGGTTGTGACTATAGTGCAATTTGATTTTTGATCAATTGAAGTATTTTTTTCTCGAGTCGAGATACTTGAACTTGAGATATACCTAGTCGACTAGCGACTTCAGCTTGTGTATGATCTTTAAAATATCGCAAAAAGATAATAATGCGTTCTCGTTTCGATAAAGCTTGTATCGCTTCATGTAGGACCATTTTATCGAACCATTTATCCTGTGAATCATCAGCAATTTGGTCCATCAGCGTGATGGGATCTCCATCATTTTCATATACGGTTTCATGTATGGAAGCCAAGGGTTTATTCGCTTCTTGTGCGAAGACTACTTCTTCCGCGGTAATCCCTAGTTTCTCAGCCACTTCATAGATCGTTGGGCTTCTTCCATGTAGCAGCTGTAATTCTTCTTTTACGAGTCTAATCTTATTGGCTAGTTCTTTTAACGACCGACTTACTTTGAGTGTGCCATCATCTCGCAAGAATCTTTGGATTTCTCCGATGATCATCGGAACAGCATAGGTGGAAAACTTGACGTTAAACGAATGATCGAATTTATCTATCGATTTAAGCAAGCCAATACTACCAATTTGAAATAAATCATCTGATTCATACCCACGATTCAAGAATCGTTGAACGACAGACCACACCAAGCGAATATTCGCATGAACTAATGTTTCTTTTGCTTTTGGGTCACCAGACTGACTGAGTGTAATGAGTCTTTTGACTTCAAGGTCATCTAAATATTTGTGTGAAGTTTTCTTCCATTCAGCATCCATCATAAAGACTCCTAGTTGTATAAAGCTTGAGTTGATTGAATTTTCTTCATCATGATAATTTGTGTGCCGACGCCTACTTCACTTGTGACTTCCACGTGATCCATGAAGTTCTCCATGATCGTAAATCCCATACCAGAGCGCTCTAGTTCTGGTTTTGACGTATATAGAGGTTGCTTGGCAAGTTCTACATTATCAATACCTACCCCGTCATCTTCAATGGTAATATAGACCGAGTTGTTTTTCCATTCAGTTCGAATTCGAATGATTCCTTCTGTCTGATTCGTATAACCATGTATAATCGCATTGGTCACCGCTTCGGATACAACCGTCTTGATGTCATTTAATTCATCGAAGGTCGGATCTAATTGTGATACGAAAGCAGCAACCGTGGCTCTAGCAAAAGCTTCATTCTCTGAACGACTAGCAAAATGTAAATGCATGAAATTGTTCTCACTCATGAGTTGACCTCCAAGCTTGCTAGCGCTGCACTTTCACTATCTTGGAAAGTCATAATTTTGAACAAACCTGATAATTCAAAAAGTCGATACACCGCAGGTGACAGATCACACATAATCATGCTTCCTCCTTTGGCTATGATTTGTTTATAGCGACCGAGGATCACACCAAGTCCAGAACTGTCCATAAACGTGAGTTCTTTCAAGCTGAGAATCAAGTGTTTCGCATCACCTTGAAGTATCGCTTCTTCCATTCTTGCTCTCACAGACTCAGCAGTATGGTGATCGAGTTCACCTTTTAATCTAACGATAAGGGCTTTTCTGTTTTGTTCAAACTCTATTTGCAAGCTCAATCTAGTTCACTCCTTCCTTCATGAGTTCAACATTTCTCTATGAAAAGAAGCAATTCCTGCCACACGACAAAACTAGAAGAAATGCGATAATAACAGATAAAATACGCTGAACGCTCGAAAGCCGCCTATGTGGAAGCTGTGCGACACGATTGATGTGTCATGGATTACCACAAATTCCGCACTTTGCGTTTGCACAACGTCCACCAACTTGCTTTGGCAACGGATACAGGTGATGTCACTGAGACCTCCCGCTTCACTAAATCGTTGTGATAAATCACTAGTTTTCCGATAGGTTGTCCTTCATGGAGTGGTGCAATGACAAACGCATCGATTTGCAGTTCAAAGCGGACGTTTGCAGTTGACTCGCCTTTGTTCATGAGCAGCCCATAATCATCTATAGCCATGATGGGTAACTCTGCTATTTCACCATTAGCAATAGGGACATCGCCGAGCCGGTCCCCTTTATGTATGACGGGATAGCTTTGGTATTGAGCGAATGCATAATCGAATAATTGGGACACTTCGTGATTGCGAGTTGTGGTATTCGGTTCCCCCATGACGACTGCAATAATTCGGAAGTTGTCTCGTTTGGCTGTTGCAGATAGACAGAATTTTGCTTCTTGGGTATATCCTGTTTTCAATCCATCTGCTCCTTGATAAAAGCGTACAAGTTTATTCGTATTGACTAACCAAAAGGGTTGCAACTGATCTTTCCTAAGATAATCTTGGTACATTCCGGTGAATGAAGTAATTTCTTTATGCTTCAGCAAAACTCTAGACATGATTGCGATATCTTGTGCAGTCGAGTAGTGGTTCTCTTTGGGTAAGCCATTGCAGTTGGCGAAATGCGTATTGTTCATCTTGAGTTGTGTGGCACGTTCATTCATCATATCTACAAATAATGCTTCAGAACCCGCTAGTTTCTCAGCCATCGCTACAGACGCGTCATTACCTGAAGCTAAAGCTATGCCTTTGAGCATATCTTTCACTGACATTTCCTCTCCAGCTTTCAAAAAAATTTGTGATCCGCCCATGGATGCAGCATATTCACTTGTACTGACGAGTTCTGTGTACGTAATCTTGCCTTGTTCGATTGCTTCCATGATCAGGAGCATCGTCATGATTTTAGTAATACTTGCTAACGGTAGTTGCTGATCCTTATTTTTTTCAAGCAAAATTGTACCCGAATCTGCATCCATCAATAATGCGGATTGGGCATGTGTGATTACATCCTCGATTCGATGTTGCTTTGTTTCAGCAGATGAAACTGGCAAAGCAACATTCATCAGCAGGATCAGCGCCGTGAGTGCTACACATCTTTTACCTAAGCTAGACCTCGTATACCTTGGTAACCAATCGAACACGCCATTCATGGTATTCCTCCTCAACATCATTCGGAATCAAGTGGATGGCCTCAGATGAACTTATCTAACTTGACTCTCCTCTCTTGTATTGTTTGCTAAAAAACCCATCTTTATTCTTCACCTTGAGCTTTCACAAGATCACTTCGTGAATCACATTCACTTCAGGTGGCTGCTGCTGGGTAAAGGAATAGGCTGATATGACGACATCCATGATTTCTGATAGATCGAGCTTATTGGCGTGCAGTGTGCATAACGATTGGTTTACTTCCATCCAACTTCCGATTTTGTGATGAAGTGTAATCCCTACAGCATGATCGATGCGATCTTCTTTCAAGGCTCGTCCTGCACCAAGCATCATCGCAGCAATACCGATACGCTGTGCATCAATATGCGCAATATAGCCTGATTGTATAGAAGCGACTTCGACTTGATACACTGCCTGCAAGAGCAGATCCGGTTGATCTACAATGGAAGGATTCCCTCCTTGATGTTGAATGAAGGTTCGCAAGGTTTCTAGGGCTTCACCTTTTGCTATGATGTCCTTAATCGCTACATAGGCTTCTGCAAAATGCTGAAAAGCCCCCCCTAAAACAGCCATATAAGAAGCTATCACTAGGCAAACTTCTGTTAAATCGGGTTCACCCTTGCCTTGCAGCACGCAGATCGCTTCTCTGATTTCATTGGCGTTACCAATTTCTTTACCTAACGGTTGCTGCATATCGGTGATAATCGCAATGGTTTGTCGATCACAATTCTTCCCAATATCCACCATAGCTGTTGCTAACGCTCTCGCATCTGCAATTGACTTCATAAATGCACCACGACCTACTTTTACATCGAGCACGATTGCATCTGCACCTGATGCGATTTTTTTGCTCATGATCGAACTTGCAATTAAAGGAATCGATTCCACTGTGGCCGTCACATCTCGCAGTGCATACATTTTCTTGTCTGCTGGAGCTAATTCTCCGGTTTGAGCCACGATGGCAATGTTCACTTGCCTTACGGCTTGCACAAATTGTTCAAGCGTCATTTCGGTTTGAAACCCTGGAATCGACTCTAATTTATCTATTGTCCCTCCCGTGTGACCGAGCCCACGTCCTGACATCTTAGCTACAGGTATTCCTAAATAAGCGATGATCGGAGCTACAATCAAACTTACCTTATCTCCAACTCCACCAGTAGAATGCTTATCTACTTTGGTGCCAGGAATCACCGATAAATCCATGACTTGCCCCGAATATGCCATTGCCATGGTCAAATGGGAAGTTTCAACTGCACTCATCCCTTGGATACATACCGCCATCAACCATGCCGACATTTGATAATCAGGTATCGTCCCTTGCGTGAAGCCATTTACGATTTCTTGGATTTCCGTTTGTGTGCATGCCAAGCCTTGACGTTTTTTTTGAATAAGATCTACCATTCGCATCGAGTTAACCCTCCTTTGATTTGCTTTGAAGCATCCTTCCTCATAACGCATCTAACCTACGCTTAACGCATCTATATGTGATCAGTTCATGATTATACCTATTTTGTGGAAGATGAAAAAAGAGGCCTCGCAGAGAGTCCTCTTGGTCAACTACATTCAAGTGTCCACATCATTACGAAACCGTAAGTGTAGAAACCATTAAAACATGTCCTTCTCCACAAGGAAGTACGCATATGATTTCATATGTGCCAGGCTTTTCAAATGTAACCATCTGTGAAGGGGTGTTGCGATCTAATTTAATGTCTACCCCTTCACCAATAATTTCAATTGCATGAATGCCTTCTTTGTTGACAAAAGATATTTTGGTCGCTTCACCTGATTGAAGTGCATACGCTGATTGATCGAAAGCCCAATTGGTAGCAACAATTTTTAATTGGCTAGAAACCGCTTCGTCTTCTTCTTTTGCTGACTCTTTTGAAGCAATTTCACCAAACAAAGCACTCAAACCAAAAACACCTGCGAGTACAAATAAAGTCAAGAATATCCACTTTTGCATGTTAACCCTCCTACATATATACTTCTCTTATCATACAAAATTTTCGGATATCCTCCTATATGCTGAACCCGGCAAAAAGTGAAAACTTTGTGACTAACATGCTTGCGATACGCGAAAGTTTATTGCACTGCGATACGTTTCACGATTTCTTTGAGAAGTTGAATGAGCTTGGGTTTGTTTTGATTTGCCATTGCGATGACTTGTTCATGCGTAAGTGGCTCTAATTCATCAGCAATCGCCATATCGGTAATGCAAGAGATCCCTAAAACAGCTATACCTGCGTGACGTGCTGCAATCACTTCTGCTACAGTTGACATCCCCACAGCATCGCTACCGATACGTGCAATCATGCGTAATTCAGCAGGAGTAAGATACGCTGGACCTGTAATACCTGCATACACCCCTTCTTTTAAGGAGACCGTATGTTTCTTTGATCTTGTCAGACTTTTGGCAGCATCATGAGCGATCTTACGCAGTCGAGGATCATAGGCTTGTGACATGTCCGGGAAACGAACGCCTAATGCTTCATCATGTTTGCCTATCAATGGATTGTCACCTGTCAGATTGATATGATCAGTAATCAGCATTAAATCACCTGCTTGAAATGAGGCATTTATGCCTCCAGCAGCATTCGTTACAATCAGAATTTCCACACCAAGTTGCTTCATCATATAGATGGGCATCACGATTTTCTTCATCGAATACCCTTCATAATAATGAAATCGTCCTTGCATCATAATCACTGATTGGTCTTGGAATTGACCGGCTACCCACTTACCAATGTGTCCATCGACAGAAGTCATTGGAAAATAAGGTACGTTCGCATAATCGAACACCTTCGCTTCAGTCACTTGCTCAGCCAATTCACCAAGACCAGAACCTAAGATGAAACCAATACGTGGTGTGAATTCTCCAAGTTGTTTCTTGATATAGTTCGTTGCACTTAGAATATGTTCTAGTTCTTGACTAGCCATAGCGTAATCACCTCTTTATAACTTTGGTATGATACCTAGAACAAGCTTAAGGAAGTCAGGCTTGACTTTTTCTGTAGTTTCCATGACTTCTGCATGGGATAACGGTTGATCGAGTATACCTGCAGCCATATTTGAAATACAGGAAAATCCTAACACTTTTATACCTGCATGTCGAGCGACAAGCACTTCAGGAACCGTCGACATACCTACAGCATCTGCTCCTAGAACTCTGAGCATACGGATTTCAGCAGGTGTCTCATAGGATGGACCTATTAATCCCGCATAGACGCCTTCTTGTAATGTTAGCCCTTGCTCTTGAGCAACTTCGTGAGCAATCGTTCGCAATGACTGATCATACGCTTGTGACATATCTGGAAAGCGCACTCCCCATTCAGAATCATTTGGACCGATTAACGGATTACTTGCTGTCATATTCAAATGATCTGCGATGACCATCAAATCACCTACGCGATAAGACTCATTAATTCCTCCAGCAGCATTGGTCACCATGATCGTATGTATGCCTAATTGTTTCATTACGCGCACAGGGAAAGCCACAGTATCTGATCGATAGCCTTCATACGCATGAAACCTACCTTTCATCACGAGCACAGCTTTGTGATTAACATAACCTACCACGAGTTCCCCAGCATGGCCTTCAACTGTAGATACAGGGAAATGAGGTATTCTTGCATAACTAATGGTTTGTGGATCTTGAATGATATCTGCTAACACACCTAACCCTGAACCAAGAATCAAACCAATTTCTGGTGCAACTCCTGTATATTTCGAGATATAAGCAGCAGCTTCATCTACACGTGCAGTTATTGTTGCATAAGACATTCTAATCCCCCTCGAATTGACCAACTCATTGCTTATTCATTTATTTCAATTGTTGCAAAAAACTTGTTCCGATCTGCGGAGCCCTCACTTGGAAATTATCTGCAATGGTAGCTGCGACATCCGCAAAAGTATCGCGTGTACCTATTGATGATGAAGATTGAAACGAAGGACTATATACAAGTAAGGGTACGTATTCCCGCGTATGGTCGGTACCTCTATGCGTAGGATCATTGCCATGATCAGCAGTAATGATCAATAAGTCGTTTTGCTGTATACCCTGCAAGATACGAGGTAGTTCCTGATCAAATGCCATCAATGCTTGGGCATATCCTTGTGGATCTCGGCGATGACCGTATAAAGAATCGAAATCTACCAAGTTGGCAAAGCATAATCCTGTAAAAGGACAAGCCATCGTCTGAATCACTTGCTCGATTCCGTCTCGATTACTCGATGTGTGTATGCTTCGTGTAACTCCTTCATTAGCGTATATATCAGATATTTTACCAATTGCAATGACATCATAATGCGTATCTTGCAAATGATTCATCACGGTTTTGGCTGGAGGTTGAACTACATAATCATGACGATTCGCTGTTCGCTGATAAACACCTTGACTACCGACATAAGGTCTAGCGATGACTCTTCCCACAGCATATTCATCATCCATCGTGAGTTGTCTAGCGATTTCACAAGCATGGTATAATTCTTGTAAGGGAATGATGTCTTCGTGTGCTGCGATTTGAAATACACTGTCTGCAGATGTGTATACGATCCATGAACCCGTTCGCTTTTGTTCTTCAGCTAACTCTTGTAAGATTTCCGTTCCTGATGCTACTTTGTTTCCAATCACTGCTCGACCTGTCTTTTGTTCGAATTCCTTAATCAATGCTCGAGGAAACCCTTGCGGAAATACTTTGAAAGGAATACTTACGTGAAGACCCATCAGTTCCCAGTGACCTGTCAATGTATCTTTACCTACTGACATTTCTGCCATTTTACCATAGTATGCCAAAGGTCGTTGATTTGCTTTCATACCTTGCAAGGGTTCAATCTGAGTGAGCCCAAGATGAGCTAAATGTGGAATATGGAATTGCTGCACTTGTTCAGCAATGTGACCCAATGTATGCGCACCTCGATCTCCATAGGCAAGAGCGTCTGGAAGTTCCCCGATCCCCACACTGTCAAGAACGATCAAACATACACGCTTGAATCGCATGCTACACCTCCATCTTGTTCCTGTGATGAATACAGGTAATTATCGCATGTTTGTTAATTCAATGCAAAAAAAGTCCTCTTCCCATTCGAAGAGAACGTGTGGGCTCACAAACTTGCTCTCGGATGAGCCCGATGGTACACTTCCTTCGTCAGTGGTTTTGATATATGCATATACATTTGTGTAGTTGAAATATCAGCGTGTCCGAGCATTTCTTGAACTGATCGAAGATCTGCGCCGTTATCGACTAAATGTGCAGCGAATGAATGACGAAGAGTATGCGGAGTGATGGATTTCAAAATGCCAACTTCTTTGGAGTAACGTTTTAGAATTTTCCAAAAACCTTGTCGGGTCATACGTAAACCAAGATGACTCAAAAATAGCGCATCAGGTACTCTTTTGTGCTTAAGCATCTGAGGACGCATTTCATGCAAATACCGTGATAAACATCGTATAGCAATATCACTAACTGGAATCATACGTTGTTTATCTGATTTACCTAAACAACGAATATACCCCGTATCAAAATGAAGATCGTCGATATTCAAGGAAACAAGTTCAGTTACGCGCATACCTGTTGCATACAATAGTTCTAACATCGCTTTATCTCTTGTGCCACTTGGACTGATTAATCTTGGTGTTTCTAGCAAGCGCTCTACTTCTTGTACAGTTAAAATACGAGGGAATTTCTTTTCTAATTTGGGGATTTCAATTTGGAGTGAAGGGTCTATTTCTATCAATCTTTCTCGCAGTAAATATTGATAATACGCTCGAATGGAGACCATAAACCGAGACAAAGTAGCAGTAGCTCTTCCTAATTTCTGTAATTCGGCGAAATACTCACGAATATCGAGTTTACGGCTATCTTGAATTTCCACAATATGTCTTGATTGCAAGTACTCAAGAAACTTTGAAATATCACGCTCATAAGACTCTAATGTACTATGAGCTAATTTGCGCTCACTAGATAAGTATTGTATGAAGGACTGCAGGTTTCCTTTTACCATGTTCCTGAACTCCTTTGCTTGTAGATTTATGATTAGTTGTAAATTATTCCACATATATCCTTTTAATTCCTCTATTTAACATATTTATTATTCGCTTTTTTTATCTTGACAGTCAAAATATGAAATAACCCTCTGTATTATGTTATACTGTATTCATCAAAATATATTTGCTTTGTGAAGCATATACGTATTTCACAAGCTATTATTTTAAGAATTGAGGGTGATTGACATGTCAAAAGATAAAACATCAGGATTTGTTGCTGGTATCATTATCGGAGGAATTGTAGGTACGGCTACAGCACTTATCTTTGCTCCCAAAACCGGTTCAGAGTTTCGTAAGGATTTGTATCAAGCTTATCAGGACCTCGAATTGAAAAGCGAAAAACTGCTTGCCCATTTAAAGAAAAAACCAGCTGATGATGAAGAACATTCTACAGCTGAACTCCTTGAAAATGCACAAGCATTATACAACGAAGCAATGGAATCATCCGCGAAATTATTGGAACAAATCAAACAAACACAATCCAATGAAGACACTAAATCATCTGCATCCAACTGAACAGTCGGCAATTCAACATTCTCGAAATCACCAAAAAACAGTTCATGCCAGCGCATGTAACTGTTTTTTGGTATGACCCTATGATATTGCAGAATATTCACCTACGGATGATTGCTTGAAGGTTGTCCATTCTTACTTTGATTTGAATTTTTTCCAGATATTTATCAATAGCGGAATGGTTTGTAGAACATCTGTCACCGCGCTATTGCTTTTTGATTCTACAGCGTGGATCGTTGAGCTGATGACTCGGCTTACAGCAGTCGATGCTTGCTTAACTGAAGTTGCAATCTCGTTAGCCGCTTCACCCGATTGTCGAATAGAACTGAATCCCGCGTCTAGTGATGCAAGCTTTTCTTTTAGATCACGTGTAATTTCTTTCGAGTTTCGCAGAAGTTCTAAGCTTTCTTCTGCAAATGATGAAGAGTTTTTTTCTATGAATTGCATGGTTTGGTTCGCTTTTTGGATGAGTTCAGTTAATTTGCGTAATGCTAGAATAAGATAAATGATTAAAACTACACAAGCTATGGCTACGATCGCTACACTGATCTCGTTGATCACAAACTCACCTCTCTCTCTATGCTCCTCAGGATAAGTTTCCTTCATTTCTCGGGATTTCTTTACATCGATGACAAATACCAAGGAAATCAAGCCGATGATCAACAACTTCAAATTGGAAGCTTTGTGAAAGCCTTTCTTCTAATGCTCCCAGCCAGTCTTCCATAATTTCATCAACTGTGCCGCAATTCATACAAATCAAATGATGATGGTGGTGATGTGAACTTTCATTGCGCAGGTCATATCTCGCGACACCATCCCCAAAATTCATTTTTTCGAGGACATGAATATCACTGAGAAGTTCGAGTGTTCTATAGACAGTAGCTAAACCAATCTCAGGTGCTTTATCTCTGACAAGCATAAACACATCTTCTGCACTCAAATGGTCTTCTTCATGCTCAAGCAAGACTCTGACTGTCGCTTCACGTTGAGGGGTCAACTTATAGCCTTGAGATTGCAATTGTTGCTTAATCCTCTCAATTTTGGATTCCATATCGCTCTCCCTCGCAAAGCATGAATGATTTGTCAGATGGGTCTAGATTCAATCTTTATTATATGAGGATTTTATCGACAAAGTCAAACGAATAATGACATTTCGTAGATTGCTACAAGGTATCTAACTGAGGAAGAATCCATCTCAGTGAAATTGGAGAGAGATACCCTTCCCACCAAGCAGCACCTACAAATAACACACTCATGATGAGCAGAATGCCCGTGTATCTCAAAAACGGTTGTACAACGGTTCCTCTTCGATACATCAGTCGATTCTTGATCATCGATATCGAAAAAGCGATACCTGATACACTACATATAAGAAGTGCGGGTATCACGATGAGATTGTGGGGTACAACAGTGAAGAGAGCGAATAACATACCATTCCAAGACATTTGCATAACCAAGTAGCCGATCGTGAACCCAATAAATACCCCTTTGAGGAAATCCAAAACCAGTATAAGCGGAAGGCCAATAATTGAAAGCCCAAACAACCAAATTAGAGCCGTCCATTTGATATGAAACGAGAGTGCATCTTGAAATAGTTGCATCGGATCTACCGTTGTACCTTGCCTAGATTCATTCAAATAAATGCTCAGATGACGAGTTAGTTCTTGCTTTTGTTCTAATGTCAATGCATTCACCAATATAGCACCGAAACCCACACCAATCAAAAAAAGCACCGTTACAAACACATATAATGACCAATGTTCTTGAAGATATTGCTTCATCTTGGGATTCACTGTTGTATACACATCCTTATTTTCACATCATAATCTGTTCTACCAGATCATGCATATGAGAAATGAATGTGGATTATGATAGAATCCCACTCTCGCATATCAAATCAGTCGTCTCGACAACCTTAGTCGTGATGTGTTCAGTTGACTAGGCTCGCATTAGGAGAATTTGCCTGTCCTTACATGTAATTTCCAAGCATATATCGCTAAGATTGTTTTCGCATCACTAATCTTCGCTTCGGCGATGTATTGCTCTGCTTGTTCAAGTGTAATAGATTGACATTCCAAAAACTCATCTTCGTCAAGGTGGGCCTTACTTGGATATAATTGCTCCGCAACATACAGATGCAAGATTTCATCAGCAAACCCTGGAGATGTATAGAATGATGTTACCCATGTGAGCGACTCTGCGCGATATCCCGTTTCTTCTTCAAGTTCTCGATATGCAGCATCTATGGGTTCTTCACCCGGATCAAGCTTTCCTGCAGGGATTTCGATTTGTGATTTCTCAAGTGCTTTGCGGTATTGCTCTACCACAAGTAATTTCTGATCGACAAATGCCATCACAGCAACTGCACCAGGGTGATTAACGATTTCTCTTGTTGTCTGTTGTCCATTCGGTAGAACAACTTGGTCTACACGTAAGGAGATGATTCTACCTTGGAATATTTGTTGAGTACTCACTGTAACTTCTTCGAATTTATGCGGTGCTTGATTATGCATCGAGTGACCTCCAATATGAAAAATTTGACTACTTTCTTCATCAGATGAATAACTTGTCTGCATCCATCATATCATACATATATCAGGTTGGTTCACCAAATACATCACGTGTAGAAGGCAGGAATACAGATGAAATCATATATCGCAACAAATCGAATGTGTCTGATTGGCACATCTTCTGAGATTATGTCCCACTTGCAAGAACTACTTAGACAACATGTTGAAGAACAAAACCTAAAGCGTCTGCCTATACATGAAGAACCGATTTCGCTGCTGATTGAACAATCGCAACGACGAGTTCTGTCGCTTTAATTAGATCAGATACCGCGATGTGCTCGCGAACCGTATGAATATCTCGGTAACCAATCGCGAGATTCACAGTAGGAATGCCCAACCCATTGAAAATATGTGCATCACTCCCACCACCTGAGTGGCATGTAACTGCTGACAATCCTAAGCTTGCTATAGCACCAATCGCTAATTGAACGACGGGTGCGGTATCACTATGATGGTAAGCATGGTAGAGCACTTGCGATGAAAATTCAAAGGTCGTCCCCAAATGAAGAGTAGCTTCCTTACACGACTGTCGCATTGCTTCAATTTGAGCTTCAAGTTTCTGAGCGCTTACGCTTCGAGCTTCCGCTTTAATCACTACTTTGTCACACACGACATTGAGTGGTCCGATTCCCGAAAAGCTTCCAATGTTCGCTGTCGTATCTGCATCTATTCGACCGAGTGGCATTCGTGAAACGGCTTTGCTTGCGATTTGTATCGCACTAATTCCATCTTCTGGATTGACGCCGCCATGTGCTGATTTCCCGAAAAATGTTATCGAAATTTCCGCTCGCCCTGGAGCAACTGTTACGATATGACCTATTTCCCCGTTCGAATCTAATGCATATCCCAATTCAGCTTTGATTTGGTCTCGATGCATGGCTCTAGCTCCCTTGAGTCCCGCTTCTTCACCTACCGTAATCACCAACTGTATGAGACCGTGCATCATTTGTTGCTCTTGAATTACTTGAATCGCTTCAATAAGAGCAGCAATCCCTGCTTTATCATCGCTAGCTAGTATCGTTGTGCCATCACTCCGAATGATTCCATCTTCCCCAATTCGAGGCTTAATCCCTTTACCCGGAGCCACTGTATCCATATGACACGTAAAAAAAATCGGCAGTATATCCTTATTCTCTGAATTTGCTGCTAATGTACAACACAGATTCCCCGAACCATGCCCTGTAAGAATTGCTGTATCATCTTCAATTACGTGTAATCCCAATTGACGAAAGATCACTTGCAATTCACGACTTATTTCTTGTTCAAATCCCGACTCGCTGTCGATTTGCACAAGTTTCAAAAACTGTTCGACGAGACGATCTCTTTGAATCATTTGCTTTCCTCTCTTTCGTTGTTTTGGTACAATGGTGTAGAAGCAATACAATCGAGTAGAAGGAGTGTTGGCGATGATACAAAGTAAATGGTGGTTCAAAATGGTTATTTATATCATGATTATTTCGATTTTATTGTCTACGTTATTATTCACGATTAGTTTATTTTAATTTTGATCTCGTTTGTATTTCATTTTAATATAATTTCGTGTCTCGGTTGTAGCTTTCTAAATTTTCTTTCACTCGTTGCAGGAATCTTCCGCAGATGACACCATCTAGAATACGGTGGTCTAGTGATAAGCACAAATTAACCATAGAGCGAACTGCAATCATGTCTTGAATGACGACGGGTCTCTTGACGATAGATTCAAATGTGACAATCGCTGCTTGTGGATAATTGATGATGGGATAGGAAAGTATAGAACCAAACGCACCTGTATTATTGACTGTGAATGTTCCACCTTGCATATCTGCTAGAGTGAGCTTGCTTGAACGCGCTTTTTTCGTCAGTTCATCGATCTCTTTAGCTAGCCCTGCGATGTTTTTCTGATCCGCTTTCTTGATCACAGGCGTATACACGGATTGCTCTGTTCCTATAGCAAGCGAAATGTTAATATCTCTTTTGACAATGATCTTATCGACAGCCCACACGGAATTCATAATGGGATAGTCTTTAATTGCATTGACAACAGCTTTAATCATGAAAGCCAGATACGTCAGATTAATGCCTTCTTTTCGAGCGAATTCATCTTTAACTTTGGAACGAAGGATAACGAGATTCGTCACATCAACTTCCACGATCGTCCATGCATGAGGAATTTCCGATAAACTTTGTCGCATTCGACTCGCAATCGTGCTTCGGATCGGTGTTACATCGAGGAACGTTTCGGCAGCTCCAAGAATTGAAGATTCCGCTTCGTGTAAAGGTGTAGCAGGATTCACTGATAAATGAATTCCTGTTGATCGAAGTGGACCCACTGATATTGAAGTTGGCGTTGCAAGTTGCTGATATGCAGATTCAAAATTCACTATTTCGTCGCTTTGTATGCGTGTAGGGGCATGATCTTGGATGCCGCGAGGGTATTGTTCCACATAACGCTCGATATCTTTGCGTGTGATCCTTCCACCCATCCCTGTACCTACTACTTGCTTGATTTCAATCTGATGCTCATTCGCAAGCTGTAAAACCGCAGGTGAGTATCTTGCTGCTTGCGAAAGATTCCCGGTTAAGGGTACTGTGCTGAGCACTGGCTGGGTATCACGAGTCGTATGTGCAGATTGTCCTGCAACAACTTCACTGTTCTCAACTGACGTAACTTCTATTAGACATAAGGCTTCTCCTACTAAAGCACTTTGTCCATCAGCTACAAGGATGCGGATCAATTTGCCTTCTACAGGCGAGGGCATTTCGGTATTCACTTTTTCAGTCATGAGCTCACAAATGACTTCGTATTGTTCGATATCATCCCCAGGCTGTTTCAACCACTTGCCGACTGTTGCTTCAACTAAACTCTCAGCCAAATGCGGTACCGTTACTTCAACTTGCTTCACGTTTGATTTACTCAAGATAATACCTCCTATCTGGATCATGCCTATGTGTGTTAGAACATCGCTAGATTTCGCATGGCTTCTTTCAATTTATCTGAGTTCAATAGAAAGAATTTCTCCATGGGTGGATTGTTGGCTACAGCAGGTGCATCTGGTCCGCATAATCGAGCGATTGGGGCATCAAGCTCAAACAGCATTTCTTCAGCTATGATCGCTGATACCTCTGCGCCTACTCCACCTGTTTTATTGTCTTCGTGAGTGATCAGTACTTTTCCTGTTTTCTTCGCTGCATCAAGTATCGCTTGCCGATCAAGAGGTTGTAACGTCCGCAAATCCAACACATGTGCACTAATGCCTTCTTTAGCTAGTTCTTGCGCTGCAGCTAAGACGAAATTGACAACCATTCCATAAGCAATAACGGTGATATCCGTTCCTTCTCGCTTAATATCCGCTTTACCAATCGGTACAATATATTCTTCATCCGGTACATCATCAGTTATAGATAAATAACATTTTTTGTGTTCAAAATACATCACAGGATCTGGATCTCGAATGGCAGCTTTCATTAAGCCTTTGGCGTCATATGGATTAGAAGGTGCTACGATCTTCAGGCCTGGCGTGCCAAAAAAAACAGATTCAGGACACTGAGAATGATACAGTGCACCTGCACCGGTTGCACCATAAGGTGCTCTAATTACGATGGGACAGCTCCAATCATTGTTTGAACGGTATCGGATTTTCGCTGCTTCGCTGATGATTTGATTGGTAGCCGGAAAGATGAAATCTGCAAATTGAATCTCTGCAATGGGTTTCATTCCATACATCGCTGCGCCGATCGCGACACCGACAATTGCTGATTCTGCAAGCGGGGTATCTAGGACACGCGCAGCTCCAAACTGATCCCTGAGTCCTTTTGTCGTATTCAGCACGCCACCTTTACCTACATCTTCACCTAAGATAAATACATCTTCATCTCTGTGCATTTCTTCTTCCATCGCTGAACGAATTGCTTCTAAGTAAGTAATAACAGCCATTTCTATTGATCATCTCCCTCTGCATACACGTGCTTTAACACATCTTCTGCTTTGGGATAAGCAGCTTGATCTGCATATAGAGTCGCTTCATGAATTTCTTTTTTGCAATTCTCTTGCAGGACTTGGTCTTGCTCTTCTGTCCAAATGCCACAATCAATTAAATATTGTTTGTACAAAGGAATCCCGTCTTGTTGACGATGAAATTCGACTTCTTCTTTTGTGCGATATAACATATCATCATCCGACGTTGAATGAGGTGCAATGCGATAACACATTAATTCGATTAATGTAGGGCCTTCTCCGCTAATTGCTCTGTCTCGCGCTTCTTTGACAACGCGATACACTTCAAGCGGGTCATTGCCATCAACTCGATATCCAGGAAATCCATACCCAATCGCTCGGTCTACAATACGACCTGAGACTTGCTGAGATAGTGGAACTGAAATCGCGTATTGGTTGTTTTGACAAACAAAAATCACAGGTAATTTGTGAACGCCAGCAAAATTACACCCTTCATGAAAATCACCTTGATTACTCGATCCTTCGCCAAAGGAAACATATGTAGCGAAACGTTCTTGTTTCATTTTGGCAGCTAGCGCAATGCCAACCGCATGAGGGATTTGTGTAGATACAGGTGATGAACCTGTAACGATCCGCTTCTTTTTATGACCGAAGTGACCTGCCATTTGTCGTCCCCCTGCACTCGGGTCTTCCGCTTTAGAGAAATGCAGTAGCATCAGTTCCTTCATCGTCAATCCAACAGTCAACACAAATGCATAATCCCGATAATACGGTAGAAAATAATCTAGTTTCCGATCCATCGCAAATGCTGTAGCAACTTGACCGGTTTCTTGACCCACGCCTGAAACATGAAAAGGAAGTTTCCCTGAACGTTGTAACATCAGTGAGCGTTCATCAAATTTACGTGCTACATTCATATATGCATACATCTCAATAGCTTGTTCATCAGATAATCCTAAGCGTTGATGCTTTGATGCTTGACCAATAGACATGGAGAAAGCCTCCTTGAAATTCACATTTAATACCTGGTACTAAGACTAGGCTACATATCTATTATAATCGGAACTTAAGCTGAATACAATTCCTGTTTGTCAAAGGGATATCTCCGTTATTGGCATGTGTTCAAGTACGGTTCGCAAGATGATCGATGCCCAACATCGCTTCTTGTAATATTTCAGACAAAGTTGGATGAGGGTGAACCGTATGGCTAATCTCCCAAGATGTTGCATTCAGTTGCATAGCTAATGCAGCTTCAGCAATTGATTCGGTCACATGAGGTCCTATCATATGAACCCCGAGAATATCTTTAGTATTCGCATCCGAAATGACTTTGACAAATCCATCTGTATCTCCATATACCCATGCTTTACCAATCGCTTTATAGGGAAATTTACTGATATGGATCTCTTTCCCATTTTGCTTTGCTTGTTGTTCTGTCCATCCTACACTAGCTACTTCAGGGCGTGAATACATACATCTCGGTATACAATGAGCTTGGTAAGCTGTTGCATCTAACTTGCACATATGTTCGACAGCTAACCTACCTTCATATGCAGCAGCATGCGCCAGTTGTACACCTCCGATTACATCACCAATGGCATACAGATGTGATTCAGAAGTCTGTAAATATTCGTTGACTCGGATTGAACCATTGTCGATTTGAATATCTGTGTTTTCTATACCTATGCCTTCAATATTGGCAATTCTACCTACAGACACAAGCACTTTATCCACACGAAGCGTAAGGATTTCCTCGTTTTGAAGGACGTCTAGCACGACTTGTTGATTCTCAATTTGTAATGAGGTCGGGTTAACTGTAGCACTCGTGATGATTCTTACATTGCGTTTTTTCAATATTCGTTCAAGCTCTTGTGCGATTTCTTGGTCTTCTAGACGAACAAGAAGCGGTTCTGCTTCAACCAGTGTCACTTCCACGCCGAAGTCACTCATCATCGAAGCCCATTCTACACCAATGACACCACCACCTATAATCAGTAGTGTTTTGGGTAACTGATCTAGATTCAGCAATTCTTCAGAACTATATATGTAGGCGCCATCGATTTCTAATCCCGGTATAGTCCGAGGTCTTGAGCCTGTCGCAATAACTACTTGTTCGTTCTTCAACAAATCAATTTCTCCATCAGCATACTCCACAGAGATCGTTCCGCATTTTGGAGAAAATATAGAAGGCCCAATGATGCGCCCTTGTCCATAAAACATATCAATTTTATTTTGTTTCATCAGAAATTGCACACCTTGATACAGTTGCTCGATAATTCGTTCTTTTCTTTCCATTACTTGAGTCAGTTGAAGGCTAACTTCCGTTGCGCAGATACCGTAAGCTTCACTATTCTTCAGGGAGGCATATACTTCTGCACTACGCAACAAAGCTTTACTGGGAATGCAACCACGATGAAGACAGGTCCCACCCAACTTGTCTTTTTCAACAATAGCTACTTTCTTTCCTAATTGTGAAGCACGAATGGCTGCTGAATACCCGCCAATCCCGCCTCCAAGGACTACAATATCATATGTATGTTCAGCCATGCATTGACCCCTCTTCTTAGTTACTTCATTATCTGTTGAATCACGAATGCTCCACGCTCAGGCAAGAATCTTCTTCCATTTAACCATGAAAACCACATTATTCATACCTTTATTTCGTATCAGGTGATGGTGTGAATTAGACACCTGATCTATTTCGCGGTAAGATATACATAATACTCGGGTGCCGATAGGAGAAGCCATGAAATCAACGATATCGCGAATTTTAGCTGTGTTCCTTTTAATCATACCAGGGTTTTCTGCGACTTATGGTTTCTTAACGATGAAAAATGCCATTTTTGCTCAATTTGATGAATCCATTGGACATGTGATGTGGGGCAAATTGTTGTTTGGCTCTTTTTTATTTATTTGTGGGATTGCCTTTATTGGCGGTTGGACTTTCTACAGAGACCGCAAGCGCAACTATTTATCGCCAAGATTCAAGAAATAGCTGAATAAACCTCTGCTCTTCTTTATGATTCTTCAAGTTCTTCCCATTCCACTTGTATCAGTCGATCGACCCATGTACGAATTCTGACTTCAATTGCACGCTCTATCTCTTCATCGGATAAGTCGCCTAAGCGCTGTTCCTCAATAACAATCGTATCTTGTTTGATTACATTTCCATCTAGAGATAATTTGACTTGTATCTGCATGATTCGATTCCTTCCTTTTATTGAGGTGTATCATTGGCTGGCGAGTATAACGCATTGATTGCTTGACGTAGTTGCTCAAGTTCTAGTTCTGAGAATACGTACTGGCAGTCCGCTCCATTGAACCATAAGCAAGGAGCTCGTTCTAGGTCATGCGTGAGCTTTTGCCAAACGACTACATATAATTCATCGGGTTCATCGTCGAAATTTACACCGATGTAGTATGTCGTCTCTTCCGTTTCCACTTCCATTTCGATATAATCGATGATCATTTTCCCTATCCTCACACTTCTCTATATTTTTGCTTCTTACGCTCATTATATCCGATATGATGAATAAAACTCCATCTATACGATGGAGTCATTTGAACATATCATCTTTAGTCTACACTATTAGCAGGTTAATCGAGAGCTCTATGATTAGGATACTTTATGTTCAATCCTCAACTTATCTGCGACCATTGCAATAAACTCGCTGTTCGTCGGCTTTGATTTGCTAATGTTTATTGTGTATCCAAATATAAAGGAAATACTGTCTATGTTACCGCGGGTCCATGCGACTTCAATCGCGTGGCGGATCGCTCGTTCTACACGACTTGGTGTTGTTTTGAATTTCTCTGCAATCGCTGGATACAGTGTTTTCGTAATTGCTCCGAGAATTTCAATATTATTGTACACCATTGTAATTGCTTCCCGTAAATACTGATACCCCTTGATGTGAGCAGGCACGCCAATTTCATGAATGATATTCGTGATATTCGCATCTAGATTTTTGCCTTTTGGCATGTGAATCAAATTCGGTCGAGAAATCGTCATCATCGCATAGGATTGTGGATTCACTAACTGACGAATTCGACTCGTTAAGATTTCCATATCAAACGGTTTTAACACATAATAGGATGCACCTAACTGAACTGCTTTTTGAGTAATTGTTTCTTGACCAAATGCAGTTAACATGATAATTTTGGGCAGTGGTGTAATCGCCATTTCGCGAAGTCTTTCTAGCACCCCGAGGCCGTCTAGGTGTGGCATAATAATATCTAGAATCACAATGTCAATGGATTCAGGTTGTTGTTCTATGTATCGAATGACTTCGTTACCATTATAGACAACCGCTACAACTTCCATGTCTTCTTGTGAGCAAATAAAATCAGATAGCAAGCTTGTTAATTCTCGATTATCATCTGCTAATAATACTTTAATTTTGTGCAAAGCAAGTCCCCCTCATTGAAGTGATGTTAATTATTGGAAAATAAACACTTAACTACCTATTCGACAATGACAATGTAATTCCTTCTGTCGAGAACCATTATTTATTCTTTTATTGTAAATCATCCCATTTTATACATTAATGAACTACAAAAAAAGAACCCTAGCTTGCTTTGGGTTCTTTATGACTCGTTAGCTGAATTCCCGCATCTTGAAGCATCCATTCAATATAACATCCATAACCGCTTTTAGGATCATTCACAAGTACGTGGGTCACCGCACCGACTAATTTGCCATTTTGCACGATGGGACTTCCGCTCATACCTTGAATAATACCTCCTGTTTTCTCGATAAGTCGTGGATCAGTGATTTTGATCACCATGCCTTTAGTAGCTGGAGATGATTGCTTGGATGTATGCACGATCTCGATGTCAAATTTCTCTACTTTCTGTCCATCAATCACAGTAAAAATCGAAGCATGTCCTTGTTTTACCTCTTGTCTGGTTGCTACCGGTATGCGTTCGTTGGCATAACCGTGCTCTGGTGTTTTTGACATTTTACCAAATATTCCAAATTGTGTGTTTTTTTCGATGTCCCCGAGAACCTCACTATCTTTTGATAATTGAGCGCGTTTTTCTCCGGGTACTCCTTGTTGACTTTTAGAAATCGCTGTGACTTGTGAATGAACGATTTCCCCTCGACCGACTTGAATAGGTAGTTGCGTATCCATATCTGAGATAACGTGGCCCAAGGCACCATACACACCTTGATCTGGTGCATGGAAAGTTAACGTACCTACTCCTGTTGCTGAGTCTCGAATATATAGTCCGAGGCGATATGTTTTCTCATGGAGATCATAGACAGGTTTGTAAGTGATATGCACTTGTTCATGATTGCGGAGCAACGTTAACTTGATGGGGTTCTGGCTTTCACCGTACTTAGCGATTACACGGGAAACTTGTGAGATACTTTGAACTTCTTCACCATTGATGTGGGTAATCCGATCACCAATGCTAATTTTGGCATCTTCGCCTGGGGATACGTGTTGATGATCTGATTGGGCGACTTGATGGAAACCTACAACCATAATTCCAGCTGATTTCAGCTTCACACCAATCGTTTGTCCACCAGGTACAACGTACAGATCAGAGGTGACTTCTATTTTGTCTGTTTTTCGGGGAATGAAATCATCTCGCTTGAAGGGGTGAAGAAAATTCACTTCCGCAGTATGAGGTTCCATTTGAGCAAATGAAGTGGTTTCTTCATGATTCACATTTTCTTGCGCATGTGCAGCTATAGCAAGAGACCCAAGTTGTGCTTCACAATGCTTGTTACAGAATGGATCGTGAACTGAAGCGGCGTGTTGAATCGGTAGACACACAGCAACCAAACAAATGAGTAAGATCAGCATATGGCTTATCTTTCTTTTGCTACTGCTGGATTTCATTTTTTCACGCTCCTTCATGAATCTTCAGCTCTGACATTCAGCGATTTGTCATTAGCATATCTTTAAGTTAACCCTACTCTCTAGGTTTTATGATTGAAAATGATACCTGTATGATTTACGTCATCTTTAATTTTTTAGCTTCTGCTAAATCAATCATTTCTTGTGCATGATGAAGAGTAGTCGAAGTGACTTCTACACCGCCAAGCATTCTTGCGAGTTCTTGAATACGGTTGTTTTTATCTAAATCATGTACTCGTGTGAATGTTCGTTCTTGTT
>CAMCVV010000020.1 GCA_945881905.1 Paenibacillus alvei | reverse complement strand
TGAACCAACAGCTGCTCTGAATGAAGATGATAGTGAGAATTTGTTACAATTATTAATCGCATTTAAGCAGCAAGGTATTTCTTGTATACTGATTTCTCACAAATTAAATGAAATTGCGCAAGTCTCTGATCGGATTACCATCTTACGCGACGGACAAACCATACAAACATTAGATATGCTTCAAGACCAAGTGACAGAGGAAAAGATTATTAAAGGTATGGTGGGTCGAGAACTTACGAATCGATATCCACAACGTCAACCTCAAATTGGTGAAGTATTCTTTGAAATCAAGAACTGGAATGTATATCACCCGCAAGACACCAAGCGTAAAATAGTTGATAATGTAAATCTCTATGTGCGCAAAGGAGAGATTGTAGGTATTGCTGGATTAATGGGTTCAGGAAGAACAGAGTTAGCGATGAGTGTATTCGGTCGTTCTTATGGAACGAAAATTAGTGGCCAACTCTTTATGAATGACCAAGAACTCCATCTCAAGTCAGTATCACAAGCCATTCATCACGGTATTGCTTACGTAACCGAGGATCGCAAACACTATGGACTTAACTTGGTCGACGATATTAAACGAAATATTTCTTTAGCCAATCTCAATAAGATTTCTCGCTTTCAAGTGCTTAATGAAAGTGAAGAAATTCTGGTTGCCGAAAAATTTCGCGCCAAAATGAATATCAAAACCCCTCATGTATTTCAAAAGACAGTGAACTTAAGTGGTGGTAATCAACAAAAAGTTGTATTGAGTAAATGGATTTTTTCTGAACCAGATATCTTAATCCTCGATGAACCGACACGAGGTATTGATGTTGGTGCCAAATTCGAAATATATACAATTATTAATGAATTAGCAATGAGTGGAATCGGTGTTATCGTAATTTCTTCTGAGCTACCTGAGATTCTTGGACTAAGTGATCGCATCTATACGATGTGTGAAGGTCAAATATCAGGGGAAGTGCTTCGGCATGATGCTACACAAGAAATGATGATGACGTATATGACGAAAGTGAGAGGTGTGTCCAATGGCTGTGCTTAGACAGTTATTCAAACAAAACATAAGGCAATATGGAATGATTATCGCATTAATTGTGATCACAATATTGTTCCAATTACTTACAGATGGCATCTTGCTTAAGCCATTGAACGTCACCAATATTATTCTACAAAATAGTTATATTCTTGTTCTTGCGATTGGGATGTTGCTTGTCATTATTACAGGAAACATTGATTTGTCTGTAGGATCTATAGCAGCATTTGTCGGAGCGTTAGCAGGAGTGATGATGGTTAATTGGGGAATTCCAACATTTGCAACTGTCGTTATATCTCTTGTGATTGGTGGCTTAGTAGGTGCTTGGCACGGCTTCTGGATTGCCTATGTGAAGATTCCTTCTTTCATCGTCACACTTGCCGGGATGTTAATCTTTCGCGGGCTAACGATGGTTATCTTAGATGGCATGTCGATTGCACCATTTCCTAACGCATTCCAAAAAATGAGTTCAGGTTTTCTGAGCGACTTCGATGTGAATTCGTCAATTAATCAGATGACCATTATTTGTGGAATTGGACTATCGTTGATTTATATATTGCAAGAATGGAGAAACAGAAATACACAGTTAAAATATAAATTTGAAGTATTGCCAATTGGATTCTTAGTTGTTAAAATAGTTATGATTATCTCATTAATTAACATTTTTAGTTTTACACTAGCATTATATGAAGGTATTCCTAATATTCTACTTATCCTGTTTATGCTCGTTGTGATCTATGCGTTTGTGATGAACAAAACAGTCATCGGTCGGCGGATTTATGCAACAGGTGGTAATGAAAAAGCAGCAAAGCTTTCAGGAATTGCTACACAACGTGTGACATTCTGGGTTTTTGTGAATATGGGTGTCTTATCCGCTTTATCCGGATTGATTTTTGCAGCTAGATTGAATGCTGCAACACCTAGAGCAGGAATTAATTTTGAACTAGATGCGATTGCTGCAGTGTATATTGGGGGTGCTTCTGCAACCGGAGGAATCGGTACAGTCATCGGAGCGATCATTGGTGGACTTGTCATGGGTGTTATGAATAACGGCATGTCGTTGGTAGGATTGGGGATTGACTGGCAATTAGCGATTAAGGGTATCGTTCTGTTAATTGCTGTTGGTTTTGATATCTATACCAAAAACAAAAGTCACTAACCTCGATACAGGGACAGCATATGCCTACTATACGAGTTTGAATAACAAATCCTCTCTTTCATGAGAGGTTTTCGTTGCTTATTAGAGGAGTAAGTTAAATGAAAAAGTTAATCATGGTTTATGTGATGTTAATCAGTTTATTTATGCTCTATGTGACCAGTTATCAACTCACGAGTTCGAAGTATGATTCTCTCTCACAAATGAACAACTGCACCAAAGGAGATATCAGCGAAAAATATGTAATGGTTAGTTTCCAATCAGGAATCGAATATTGGAAGAACGCACTAAAAGGTTTCGAAGATGCGGCTCAAGTGTTGAATGTATCTGTGGAATATTACGGAGCAACGAATCGAGATGTGAATGAGCAAGTAACTGTGCTTGAGCAAGTGATTGCCAAAAAACCAGCAGGAATTGCTTTATCTGCGATTGATCCAGATGCGCTGCATGCGGTCATCGATAAAGCATATCTAGCAGGCATTCCTATTGTACTTTTTGATTCGGGTTCTCCAAAAAGCAAAGCGTTATCTTTTTTGGGAACGAATAACTATCAAGCAGGTGTGATCGCTGCACATGAGATGGCTGTACTTATTCAACAGAGTGGGCAAGTTGCAGTCGTATCTATGCCCAATCAACTCAATATGGCACAACGCTATGCAGGCTTCAAAGATACGATAGCACTCCACTACCCACAGATCCAGATGGTGATCTTCGAGGACGGAAAAGGAGACCACTTCGAAGCACAGCTAGCGACAAATCGTATATTTGATCAATATCCACACATCAAAGGGATTTTCGTTACTGAAGCTGTTGCAGGTGCAGGGGTAGGACATGCAGTCAAAAGATTAGATAAATTGAGTCAAACGAAGATTATCAGCTTTGATACAGATCGTGACACGCTTGATTTAGTCAAAGATGGTACGATTACGATAACGCTTGCGCAAGGAACATGGAATATGGGCTATTGGTCCTTACAATATTTGTATCATCTTCAGCATGATCCTGCTCAGCTCGGTCAAACGTGGAATCAACAAAAGAAGTCTCCAATAGTTCCTGTTAATTTGGATACAGGTATATCTGTTGTTACACGAGACAATGTTCTTGATTATTATCCTCATTAAATCAAATTGTAACGGATTAAGGCGGGAAATTGTGAAACTCAACGGACTTACAATAAATGACTTACCTATCCGTTATAAACTTGTGATTCACTTTTTGATGATCAGCATATTACCAACAATACTCATTGGTATTCTTGTTAATTTCACAGTAAATCAAATAATAAGCAAGCAAGTGAATGAAAATACGTTGCAACTCATCGGAAAAACCAACAAATCTCTTGAATCTTATGTGAGCGAGATTCAAAATATAACCTATTATATTTCATTTCATCCACTTGTTCAGGATTTTCTCCGTGAACAACCTTCACTTCACCAAGAAACCGAACAACAACTATACGAAATCAAGAAGTTTCTTCGGGGATTCACGACTTTACATGCAGAAATCGCTGGGATTCTTATCGTTAATGCGCGCAATCAATATCTCAGTAATGAAATCGTACCGAAATATGCCAATGACCTTACAGAAGAAACATGGTATCACCAAGCGATAGCGAATCGAGGTATTTTTGAACTTATCGGTCATCCCAAAGGTCGTAATATTGTCAGTTATATAGCCTATACGGATGATGAAGTCGTCACAGTCGTGAGAGCGATCCTCGATCCTGCTACGCAAGAAACTCTTGGTGTAGTCTTGATAGACCTCAAACTTAGAGTGATTGCTGAAACACTCAAAGATACACGTCTAGGCCAGTCAGGCTTCCTCATGTTAATCGATGAGAAAGGAGAACAGGTATATGCGCCTAACAATCCGATTACCGAGCAAATCCAAGCTACATGGTTTCTACAAGATACGCAAGGTGATTTCAATAAACGTATCGGTAATCAAGAAGTGCAGTTCATATATCGCAAATCGAATTTCACGAATTGGTCTGTTGTAGGTGTTTTTGCAAAAAGCGAATCTGTTGCTGAAGTGCGTGAAATCCGATTTTATTTAGTGAGCTTTATTTTTTTGGTGATATTTTTGGGAGTTACAGCATCATATTTCTTATCGCATTCGTTATCGCGCCCGATACTGAGATTAACACAATTCATGTCGAGGGTAGAAGCTGGAGATTTACATATTCGCAGCATCGATGATCGAACAGATGAAATCGGTATGCTCAGTCGAGGGTTCAATCAGATGCTTACGCATATTGGCAAATTAATCGTGTTGGTCAAAACAAAAGAGCGCCAAAAACGCGAATCCGAATTACGCATTCTCCACGCGAATATCAAACCTCATTTCTTATATAATACGTTAGATACGATTCAATGGCTCGCCAAAAAAAAAGGCGCTACAGAAGTCTCTTCTTTAGTCGATGCATTATCTACTTTTTTTCGAATAGGGTTAAGTAAAGGCAAAGAAATTATCCCTTTCGAAGATGAGATCGAGCATGTAAGAAGCTATCTGAAGATTCAACAAACGAGATATAGTTATAAATTACAGCATGATATCTTCATGAGTCCCTTGTTGAAATCTTGTTTTGTCATCAAGCTTATCTTGCAGCCTATTGTAGAAAATGCGATCTATCATGGAATTAAAGAGCGCAGAGGCGTTGGCCATATTCAAATAATTGCAGATATCATTGATCAACAATTGGTGATTCAAGTCATGGATGATGGAGTGGGGATGAATGAAGATCAACTTGAATCACTGTATCAGCGGCTTCGTCGAGTTGCACAAGAATTCACGCCGAATCAAACGGATGACCTTCATCGAGACCCTACTTCAACAGAGTACGGATCAGCTCTCGAGTCAGCTCTCGAGCCAGCGTATGAATCACCGCACAGCTCAGAGCATGCATCAGTGTATGGATCAAGTGGTTATGGTTTAATCAATGTACAAGCACGCCTGTTATATTCATTTGGAGAACCTTATGGACTTACGATTAAGAGTATTCCACATGGAGGAACAACAGTGACGATCATACACCCTATCATATCCGGAGATCAAAGGAGTAAAACATAAATGGTTGCGATGTGGAGAACTTTAATTGCTGATGACGAACCGATCATTCGAGAAGGGATTCTTAAGACTATTGATTGGAAAGCGTTAAATATCGAAGTTGTTGCTGAAGCTGAAGATGGCGAAGAAGCATTAGATTATGTTTCTAGTCATCAAATTCATATTGCACTTGTAGATTTGAATATGCCGATTTTGAACGGGTTATCCTTTATTCGAAAATTAAAAGAGATTTTACCTATGTGTCGTGTCATCATTATCTCGGGTTTCGATAAATTCGACTACGCCCAAGAAGCGATTCGTCTTGAGGTGGATGATTATTTATTGAAGCCGATCAATGCGGAATTGTTACATAGCTCTCTAGAACGAGTTACCCAAGACTTAGAGCAAAAAAGTTCTCACCAGAAACATTTCACAGCGGCTTATCAACAAATTGCTAAAAATCTAAATTTATTACGAGAACGATTTTGTTTAGATTGGATTTCAGGTAATTTCAGTGAGTCTGAAGTCTACGATCAACTGGGATTCCTTCAATTACCACAGACATATCCGTCTATGGTCGGTGTGGTTCGGTGGTTCGAGAAAGATGCGAGTAAACCCTATGTCAATGAGAAAGATCGTCAGCTCTATTTATTTGCGATCGAGAATATAGTTAGAGAGTGGCTACAGCCTTGGCCACATTTCATATGTCGGAATCACCAAGGGTTAATTCTGGTCATCGTGTGGGACACTTTATCAGATGATACGATTCAACTGATTCGCAAGTCAATCGCTCAATTTCTCGAAATCAACGCTTTCTTGTGTTTCGAACTCGTGGATGCGATAAGCGAGAATCTCCATATTGCCTATCAACGAGCGTGTGAGCAAGTATATAATCAATCGCAGTTATCACCCATCGTTCGACGAGCTCAACACTATATGAATGAACATTACACGAATCCATTATTGAATTTGAATGGTGTAGCAGGAGAGTTGCAAATCTCACCTACGTATTTGAGTCGGCAATTGAAAGAGGAATTAGGCTATTCGTTCATTTATGTATTGACTTCAATTCGGATTAGTAAAGCTTTGTCGTTACTCGATTCAACGACGCTGTCGATTAACGAAATCGCTCATCTCACAGGGTATGATAATCAACATTACTTCAGTACCTCGTTCAAGAAAAATGTAGGGTTATCTCCGATTCAATATCGTCAGAGCCAACAATGATTGCGCTAGGTTTTTGTAAACAGTTGTTGACAATACATACGATCACGTGGATTATGTATCTCTCCATACGAAAGAAACAGATAAGTAAATCGAACCATGGCAATTCGCACCTCCATAATTCGAAGATATCTGCACACATGAAGATGCACTTGTCGTAGGGTGTATGTTCATCGGTTTGTTGAAACATGCCATTCGTTTGAAAGTCGGTTAACGGAGAAAGAGATATCGATACTAATGAATTAGCCTCTATGTAAGAGGTTTATTTGTTTTGGAGAGGAATGAACGTGAAGACTTGAATATATACCCATAGGGGGTATATAATCGTGAATAAGAGGTGAATGGATGCAATGGCCAAACATAGCAATGTACAGAACACTTCCGGTGAGAACACATCTAGTGAGAACACATCCGAAGTGAAGATATCTGGTAAGAACACATCCGAAGTGAAGATATCTGGTGAGAACACATCTGGCGAGAACGCATCCGAAGTGTGTATATCTGGTAGCCTACATGTAAGCTTACGCAGGAGCCATCATTCGAAACAAGTCAAATCAGGTCTTGCTAGTAGACTCAATCGCATCGAAGGTCAAATTCGTGGAATCAAGGGATTGATTGAGAAAGACACCTATTGTGACGATGTCTTGAACCAAATCGCAGCTGTGCAATCTGCACTGAATAGTGTAGGTAAATTGTTACTTGCTGAGCATTTGAAGAGCTGTGTAGTCGAACGCATTCAAGACGGTGAACTTGAAGTCGTAGATGAATTGTTAAAAACAATGCATACATTGATGAAATAACGTCATGTGTGCAAGAAGCGAAATGAGGGATATCTGATGACGAATCATGAAGAACTATCTACACAAATCCACTTCGATATCACTGGCATGACCTGTGCTTCCTGTGCTACCCGCATCGAGAAAGGGTTAATGAAGTTGCCTGGCATGCAACTTGCTCATGTGAATCTTGCATTGGAATCCGCGCGTGTGGTAATTACACCTGGGGGAGTTTCTCTGCCGGATATTCAGAAGAAAATAGAGCAACTCGGTTTCCAGGCTTCAGTCAAGCAACAGAAATCAGATATTGCACATCAACGAAAGCAAGACATGGATCGTCAATTGCACGCATGGATAGGATCTGCTGTGTTTTCGTTACCGCTGTTATGGTCGATGGTTAGCCATTTTGCTTTCACCTCGTGGATGTGGATACCCGAACTATTGATGAATCCATGGTTCCAATTCGTATTAGCGTCACCTATACAGTTTTACTGGGGAAAGCGATTTTACATCGGGGCTTACAGTGCATTACGAAACCGAAGTGCAAATATGGATGTTTTGGTTGTATTAGGTACTTCAGCAGCTTATTTCTATAGTCTGTATCTCACTTTAGCTTGGATGTTTACAACAGGTACTGTGGATCACCATGAGATGAATGTACCGTCGCTTTATTTTGAGACGAGTGCGGTTTTGATTACGTTGATATTGCTTGGGAAATGGTTCGAAGCACGAGCCAAAGGAAGGACGTCAGCTTCTATCACGAAATTGATGGAACTTCAAGCGAAAAGTGCGATTGTTATTCGCGACGGAGTAGAGAAAGCGATTCCTCCTGAATATGTGCGTATAGGTGAGATCTGCATCGTCAAACCAGGTGCCCAAATCCCTGTAGACGGAGAAGTTCTTGAAGGACATTCATCTGTGGACGAGTCGATGTTTACGGGAGAGAGCATTCCGATCGAGAAAGGTACAGGAGATCCTGTTATTGGCGCAACGATGAATACTTATGGAGTGCTCAAAGTCAAAGCGCTGAAAATTGGCGAAGATACTGCTCTTGCGCGAATCATCCATGTCGTCGAAGCAGCTCAAGGATCGAAAGCACCGATTCAACGCATAGCTGATGTGATCTCTGGGATTTTTGTTCCAATCGTTATCGTCATCGCGCTACTGGCTTTTGTCTTATGGTGGATACTCGTGCCTGGTGATATGGCGAATGCCATGGAGATAGCGATTGCCGTATTGGTGATTGCTTGTCCTTGTGCACTGGGTCTTGCGACACCGACTTCGATCATGGCAGGTTCAGGCCGTGCTGCCGAATGGGGAATATTATTTAAAGGTGGCGAGCACTTAGAAGCAACACATCGGATTGATGTAATCATGTTAGATAAAACTGGAACGATAACTCATGGCAAGCCTGAGCTTACAGATGTGATTGCACAAGGTATGGATGAGATGAGGTTTTTGCGCTTAGTGGCAAGAGCTGAGAAACATTCGGAGCATCCACTTGCAGAAGCAATCGTGGTTGGCGCAGTGGCTAGAGGCATCGAATTACCTGCGATGTCTGTGAAGGAAGGAGAATATTTCGAAGCTGTGCCTGGGTATGGTTTGCGTGCAGTCATTGATGATACACGAATCCACATCGGTACTCGAAAATGGATGGCGCAGTGTGAGGTAACCATCGATTCTGAAAATCTTGATTACAGCGGTAAGCTTGAGAAAGCAGGGAAAACCGTGATGTTCGTAGCGATAGATCAGCATTATGCTGGACTGGTTGCTGTCGCAGATACCCTACGGGAAACTTCTCGAGAAGCAATAGCGCAACTACAGGCTTTGGGTCTACAAGTCGTGATGATGACAGGGGATAACGAACGCACTGCCAAAGCGATTGCTTCGCAAGTAGGGATCGATCATGTATTAGCAGAAGTCTTACCTGAGGATAAGGCCAAAGAAATCTCAACGTGGCAAGCTCGTGGTTACCACGTAGCCATGGTCGGAGATGGAGTCAATGATGCACCTGCACTTGCTACAGCGCATATCGGCATAGCGATGGGTAGTGGCACGGATGTCGCGATCGAAGCAGCAGACATCATCTTGATTCGCGGAGATCTGTTCAGTATTTCCGATGCGATATGGATGAGCCAGATGACGATGAGGAACATCAAACAAAATTTATTTTGGGCGCTTGGGTATAATGTCATCGGGATTGCGATTGCTGCGATGGGGTTACTGGCTCCGTGGGTTGCAGGTGCTGCTATGGCGTTAAGTTCGATATCCGTCGTGTTGAATGCATTGCGACTGCAAAAAATAAATGTGACACGTACTTCAAAATCAAGTGCATAGCACCATAACTCATCTAAGAGTGCTACCTCGAAAGCTGCGTCAATTGCTACACAGACATCGAAGCCTTCCTGGATTCCTTGCATGTTGAATGCTCTCCTCTCCACTACGTAAGCAGTGGAGAGGAGAGGATCCAAAACACATCTGTGAAGAAGTCGCACAATTGTGTCAGACCGATACGTTACGCATATGGCATGGCAGTCGTAGTAATCCTTCGCTGATGAAACGACGAGCGATTGCTGTGCACTACATGCCAGGACATACGCGATTTGAGCCGATTGGTAACCATGTCTCGAGTCGTCATGTGCAAGTAGAACCTGGAGAACTTCTTGAAGGGCAGTGAATCCCCTGTCGTCTACCAACGATAATTGTGGGCACGTGTAACCAAAAACCGCAGGGGTGTGTTAAAATCGAATCATGTGGTTTTTGGAGGGTATAACATTGGGCGTTGTGGTCATATTTCTTGTTTCGTTATCATGGAGTTTTGTTGGGATTTTTGTGAAAGTGGCATCGCTTATGGTGGATAGTGGAACGATAACTTTTCTTCGGTTTTTCATTGGGGTGATCATATTAGCGATTGTGTATCGAGTAAAGAAAGGCCCGATCCACATCCGAAGTAAGAATCGTTGGATATGGGTTGGATCAATAGGCAAAAGCTTGAATTATTTATTGGAGAACATAGGCATCGTCTTAGGACTTTCCTATGGATATATGGTAGGCTTCCCGATTTCTTTTCTTTTATTATTATTGATTTCGGTGTTCATTCTGAAAGAATCGATGGTAAGCAAAGACTGGCTCGGTGCGCTCCTGTCTATGGGAGGTGTCTGGATGATTATGCTGAACGGTCGATCGATGTCAGAGATGATCGCTGAGAATGGCGTTGCGAATCTTCTATTCGTCTTGGCAGGCATTGGTGTTGCGTTACATATGTTTAGCCAGAAGAAACTCATCCCCTTGATCGATCCGTTGACGATGAATCTATCGATATTCAGTTGGTGTGCGCTGATCACGGCTATTCCGTTACCGCTGACTTTCGAGTTCAAGGGGTTTCATCTCGGCGCATTGTTGGCGTTAATTGCATTAGGAGCAATTACGGGACTAAGCTTTTATTGGTTTGCGCAAGCATTAAGGACGGTACCTCTATTTCTAGCTTCAGTGATTTCTAATTCCAATATATTGTTTACAGTGCTGTGGGGCGTGCTGTTTTTCGGCGAACCTGTAGGTCTTCATGTGCTAGCAGGTGCCTTGTTGTTCTCTATCGGGATGATCGTTGTGAATTGGCCCAAAAGCAAACAAGTAAGAGATGTGTGAGTGGAGATCAGATCATGTAGAAGTCTTGACGAGATGATTCGGAAATCGATTGAATCGATTGAATCGAATGACCGAATGATCGAATGACCGATAGATCGAATGATCGATATATCGAATGACCGATAGATCGAATGCCACACACGAATTGCGGAACAATTGATCAGGAGAAACAAGAATACGGGATGAACATTGTAATGCTCCCATAAGGTTGGACACAAAATGTTAAACATAAGACAAAATCAGAGTATGCATAGATGTGAATTGACTTAAAAAAACATCAGGTCTCCGTACTAAGGAAAAGAAAACATGAATCGATGACAGTAGTCAGGAGATAACCGTGAAGCATCAGTGTGAGCTATTGAAGCTATCGAGATCCACTGCATACGATTAGAGTAAAGTTCCTCTAGTGCGCGATCAAGAAGAAATCAATATCAGAACGCTGTCGATTCATCGTAGGTTGGGCGATGAGCAATACCATGCAATCCGACTTAGTGGTGAGAACCGTTCAGGTGGCCATAAAAGCTCATGGGACACCTGAAATCATGAATACTGATCCAGGCAGCCAGTTTACATCGAAGGATTATATCACTTGTATGAACAGCTATAAGAACCTCAAAATCAGGGAGGAGAATTAATCTTACATTTCAAAAATCTGTGTTTGGACAAGAGGGAGCCTTACAGTTTACTCACTTAACACCACATCATTCCTTGTTTTCGTCAGTGCAATCAGTTCATTTGTAAATCCATGAATAGAAAATAGAATATAATGTTCCTTACGCTTTTCTCTTTTCCACTCAACGGCCTTTGCTTTCTCCTCTAGTGCAGTAAGAACATTCACGCCCACTTTGCCTTCCCAATACTTACATTCTCCAAAAATGATATCTGTCCCAGTGCTATCAAATCCGACAATATCGATTTCATTGTCATGATTCCACCATCGCCCCACTTTATCAAACGTAAAGTTCAGTTTCCCCAACGCATTTAACTTCCACATTTCTTCTATGCATATATCTTCATACACATAGCTGATATGCTCATTTGTCAAACGATTTTTAATTTTTTTCATCGCAAGTTCTTTATTTCCTGACTCGATGAAACTCAAGTTTGGATAGATAAATTTAAACCAAAATAGAATAAAATTATCTTTTATCTTATACAATCCTCTTTTACTTTTTTCCGGACTTTCTTCGGTTATGGGAACTTCTCTTTCTAGAATATCAAGATCTATTAATGTTCTGAGGTACTTCGTTAGTCCTGTTTGCTTTAATTCCAAATTACCAGCGATTTTAGCTAACTTTTGATGACCTGCTGCGATTGCTTTTATAACAGAAAAATAGCTGCCAACTTCAGTCACTTCGCGCTGCAACAGGAAATTGGGCTCATCATAAAGAAAGCTTTGTTTGGACAATATATTTTTATCAATTGCAGAATAAATGTCTTCACTATCATAAAAAAGTTCGATATATTTAGGTACACCACCGGTAATCGCGAAATATTCGATCAATTCTTTGCGATTCTTTTCAGGAAAAAATTCATGATAATATGAAAATGGGATTTGTTTCAACTTGATTTGTCCTGTTCTTCTACCATATAAGGGACTGGTATAATTCAACGTCTGACACTCCATCATTGGTATCAGTGAGCCACAAAGAATGACCATAATATTTTCGTCTTTTAACATCGTGTCCCATATTTTTTGGAAAACCGATGGGAACGCTGGATACGATTTTCCCAAGTATTGAAATTCATCGATGACGAGAATTAATTTGTTATCAACAGTTCTCGATAGAAGCGTCTTGAATAATAGATCCCAACTATCTACCCGTGCTTGTTTTAATAGATCGTTATTGCAAAAGTCTGCAACAACTTCTTTAAATGAATTGCGGTTTTGCTGTTCACTTTCCTCTGTTACAAGAAAATATAGTGCATTTTTTCCCCGCATAAACGCAGCTGAAAGTTCGGTCTTACCCACTCTACGTCTACCATACAGCACGACGAAAGAAGACCCTTTTCGATTGTATTCTTCATTGAGAAAATGCATTTCTTGTTCTCGATCGATAAAATGTTTCATTGTAACCACCTCATTTATTTATTATACTTACTATTATTATAATTATAAGTATAATTATTAACGATTTATCAATCGATTATTCGAAGTTACATTGGAGACCAAGATACATAGAAAAGGATAGTTCGTATGTAGCGAAGTATTCACTTTAAAGAACCGACCTTTGGTTGCAGAAGAATGAAGCATGAACTGATGAAGCTGAGATTCTGAGCTGTGGGCAAACCATGTGTTGGCAGGTATATGCAGGAGTTGAGCATCGTGACGTTCTACCCTCGACCTAATCTAAGCAAGCGAGATGTAAACGAACAATTCAAATTCGCCATCAACATATCATAAATCACTGCATGCACTCATAGCGCTCAACAGGAATGGACAGACAACAGTCCATGGTCATTCAACAAGAAGCTTCCTCTATGCTATACTGGTCTCATTACCCATTACGAATACACACACATCATCATAAGAAACAAGAAGTAGGTGGAGCCCGCATGACGAACTTGTATCAACCCAATCGATTAATCAATGAGAAATCTCCGTACTTACTCCAACATGCCTATAACCCTGTTCAGTGGTTACCTTGGAGTGATGAAGCCTTTACGATAGCCCAGGAACAGAATAAGCCGATCTTCTTGAGTATTGGTTACTCAACTTGCCATTGGTGCCATGTGATGGCGCATGAATCATTCGAAGACGTCGAAGTTGCTGAAATACTGAATCGTGACTACATCTCGATCAAAGTCGACCGTGAAGAGCGCCCTGATGTAGATCATCTGTATATGGCTGTGTGCCAAGCGATGACGGGTCAAGGAGGGTGGCCTCTTACAGTGTTATTGACACCAGATAAATTGCCTTTCTTCGCAGGAACGTACTATCCGAAGGTTAGGAGACAAGGTCGAGCAGGGTTGATGGATATTTTGACGCAAATCGCTGATAAGTGGCGCGAAGATGAAGCCAAAGTGCGAGGGATCGGTCAGCAGATCATCGAATCGACGACGAATCGATTGTTCGAAAATCGCGAAGGAAATGGCGAGGAAGTATCAGCAGCCATCTTACACAAAGCGTTTGAGATTTATGTACGCACATTTGATTCCGAATTTGGCGGATTCGCGAGTCCCCCTAAGTTCCCGACTTCGCACAATTTATCCTTCCTATTGCGTTATCACAAACGGACTGGCGATAGGCAAGCCCTACATATGGTTGAACACTCATTAGATATGATGCAACGAGGTGGCATGTATGATCACATTGGTTTTGGGTTTTCACGATATTCAGTGGACCAGAAGTGGTTAGTTCCTCATTTCGAGAAAATGCTATATGACAATGCACTTCTGAGCATGACCTATGTGGAAGCCTATCAAGTGACACGCAACCCGCTTTATGCAGAAATTGCTAGCAACGTATTAACGTATGTGCTTCGTGATATGACAGATCCGCAAGGAGGCTTCTATTGCGCTGAAGACGCAGACTCCGAAGGGGAAGAAGGCAAGTTCTATGTATGGACGCCCGATGAAGTGATCGCTGTATTAGGTGTTGAGGAAGGTGAATTGTTCAACGAGCTCTATGACATTTCAGCAGAAGGGAACTTCGAGGAGCTCAACATTCCGAACCTCTTGGCTGGGCGCATCGAGGGCATAGCTAAGCGCAAACAATGGCATGTAGACGATGTTCGACGACGAATCGAAGCATCGCGGCAAGCATTGTTCACCTATAGAGAGCAACGTATTCATCCAAGTAAGGATGATAAGATCCTTACTTCTTGGAATGGATTGATGATTGTAGCGATGGCCAAAGCAGCACGGGCACTAGGACGCGACGATTATCGCTATGCAGCAGAGCGAGCAGCTAACTTCATCCTCACGCATATGCGTCGAGAAGATGGTCGCCTCCTTGCGAGATATCGCGATGGGGAAGCTGCGATTCTTGGATATGTCGACGATTATGCGTTCCTTGTATGGGGGCTGATCGAACTATACCAGACGACATTTGAAGTGAAATACTTACAAGTTGCAGTGAAGTTGAATGAAGATATGTTACGTCTGTTCTGGGATCACACAAGAAGCGGTTTGTTTTTCTATGGTCATGATGGTGAACAGCTTCCGACGCGTCCGAAGGAAATCTATGATGGTGCTTTGCCTTCTGGTAATTCAGCTGCAGCGCTCAATCTGCTTCGACTTGCAAAACTCACTTACAATGCTGAGCTTTCACAACGTGCCGATGAGCAATTACGTGCGTTCTCTGGTGCTGTACTGAGTTATCCGACAGGGCACTCGCTCTTCTTGGCTGCAGTCGACTTCGCGTATGGAGATGCAACCGAAATAGTAATTGCTGGAGATCCAGATGATGAATCGACACAAGATATGATTCGCTTGGTGCATCAAACCTATCTGCCGAATGCGCTGATGGTGTTACACCCTACCCTACAATCACATAAAGCACATCAAGTTAATGATGACATAGCAGGTATCCGTGAACTCATTCCACTCGTCCACGATAAGCTTGCTCTTGGTGGACGCGCCACTGCGTATGTATGCCAGAACTTCGCTTGCCAATCGCCGACGAACGACCTCGAGGAATTGCAAGCACTCCTTGCGCTTCATAAGGATTGACGGTTGCTTCAAGAACCATGTTACGCTTAGATGTCCAACGTGGACATGGCTATAAGTATCATCATCTCTACCTGAATCATTCAAGTGAGCCAAAGATGTAGGTATGTAAGAATGCGTTACGAAATTTCCCTTGCGGATCATAGTGTCGCAGTAACTTCTGGAATTCCGGAAGCTGATCATATAACGATTGGACCTGCTCTACTTTCATAGTAAACAATTTACCCCAGTGCGGACGAGCGCGGAATGGTGCAAGTTGCTCCTCGATCAAGGGGAGAACGTTCTGAACGGCATGCCAATCATCTTTCCACGTGAAATGAATACCTATGGAGGGTTGCTGATAATTCGGACTCATCCACAGCTCGTCCTTCGCGATGGAACGGACTTCAGATATAAGGAGAAGTGGGGTAATGTGTGTACGTAATTGATAGATCGCACACAGTGCATCATAGGCATGCATACGAGGGATAATGTATTCACTTTGTAATTCTGCACCACTGCTTGGTGTGAAATCCATGCGAAAGTGAGGTAATCGTTCATGCCAAGGCCCGGTAATTCCCAACTGATCATTGCAATTCTCTGGAGCATGGCCTTGCAAGGGATGCAATGCTACATCGGATAGCTTGGCACCGAACAAGTCAGCTCGAATGACTATAGATCCTTCTTCGGTGAGTCGGCGCTTCAACCAGACTTGCGTGAAATTCGCGCTCTGCCAGTCGGTAAATAAACTGACACTGTAAGCGCTTGAGAATATATCGTCGAATTGCGCGTGCAGTTCTGACAAGGGCAAGTTCTCGTAGACGTCTTGTCTCATCTGATATGCAGGTACCACATCAAGTGTAAGCTTGGTGACAACTCCTATCCCACCTAAGCCGACAACTGCACCATTCAGATCCGGATCGCGTGGATCTCGGGAGAAGTTCACTACTTCGCCATCCGCTGTAACGACTTCCATCGCACATACAGCTGTAGCTAGATTGCCATTGTGATCTCCTGAACCGTGTGTAGCTGTTGCGCAAGCACCACCTACGGAAATGTGCGGTAGTGATGCTATATTATGTATGGCCAAGCCTATGTCATTGAGATATTTGCAGAGATTCCCATACGTAATGCCTGCTTCGACAGTTACGGTTCGACGATCTCGGTCTACAGATAATACGCGGTCAAGGTGATGAAGTGAGATCAAGTGATCCGTCGAGTCTGCAATTCCATTGAACGAATGTCTTGTTCCTAGTACCTTCACACGGTTATGGCTCGTTACCACGCGCTGGACTTCCTCGATACTTCGAGGTAGATGTAAGTTGTCTGTACTGTATGTATAATTGCCTGCCCAGTTCAATAGCTTACCCATGAACGTCATACCTCCTTGAATTAGCTGTAACGTATTCTCACTTGATATCTCTAACTATATGTAATCATCTCTAGTTATTTGTAATCCATTACATCATGTTTATTCACGTAAATCAATGATGAATCTGTGTGGTCGGTGCCATAGGAGAACTACACACGGTTGACATGATGGACGAATTGAAGTGCATTCCCTTACGTTTATTGGGACGGACATGTTCGTTCATCTGCATATCAGAGATTCATCTGCAACCATCACAGGAGTGCTGTAAATCATTTCACTGTACTACCTTGCATTATTCAGTACCGTGTGCTAATTTACACATAGATACTACTAATCAATGAATAGTATCATTCAATAGTCAGTATTAAATCTTGAATAGGAGGACAATCACTTTGGAAATTAACGCTCAATTCAAAAAAGGTGTATTGGAATTATGTGCACTTGTCATCATCGGGCGCAAAGATCAATATGGGTATGAATTGGCGAATTCCATATCGTCACATTTTCAAGTCGCTGAAGGCGCGATCTACCCCATGTTACGAAGACTCGTTCAAGATGACTATTGCACCACATACTTGCAAGAATCTTCTGAAGGCCCTTCGCGGAAATATTATCGGCTCACTGACGCAGGTGTGCATTCATTACGTCAAAGCATTGCAGAGTGGAAGTTTTTCTCACAAAGTGTAAATAACATTATCGAAGGAGTAGATGCTCATGAATAGAGAACAATTTATCAAGACGTTATCCGCTCAACTTGATTCCTTATCAGAGAAAGAACGTCAAGAATTACTCGGGGATTACCAGACTCATTTTGATATCGGGTTGATAAAAGGAAAAAGTGAGCAACAAATTTCAAGTGAATTAGGTGATCCGTTGCAATTAGCCAAAGAAGTCCTCGGTGAATCGAAACCTCCTGTGAAAAAGAAAAGTGAAGATATTTTTCGCTCAATTCTCGTCGTGATTGCAATTGTTTTCTTGAATATCAACCTCGTTATTCCTCTTGTATTTTCGCTCTTTGGCATTTGGTTAGGGCTCAGTATTATAAGTATTCTATTCAGCTTAGCACTGCCAATCTCGTTAATCGGCTTCATCATTGTGGGGTCATTTCATGTAGCGATAGGGTTTATTGCGATTGGTTTAATGGGCTGTGGGATATTGCTGGCCATTCAGCTGTGGTTAACTGCGAAGTACGCATGGGTATGGATCAAAAAGTATGTCATATGGAACATTAATTTCGTGAAAGGAAGTCTTTAATATGATCAAAAAAATAGCGTTACTCAGTGTAGTACTGATCGTCATCAGCGTCATCGGTCTGATCTTCACTTGGACGAATCTTAAGGATCTTTCGTCGTTAGGTGTGAAAGAAAGTGCCCACACAGAGGTTACACATCAAATCACGTTCGAACAAGGTGCTTTAACTCGCATGAAGCTCTACCATGACGTCATCAGCGTCATCGGTCTGATCTTCACTTGGACGAATCTTGAGGATCTTTCGTCGTTAGGTGTGAAAGAAAGTGCCCACACAGAGGTTACACATCAAATCACGTTCGAACAAGGTGCTTTAACTCGCATGAAGCTCAACCATGACACGGTGGATGTGAAAGTTGTTGTCTTACCTAGCACGAATGGATCGAATGTGCTAGATATCCGTGGACATGTGACTACAGCGCTTGCTGAACGAATGCAGCAACTGCGGATTACCAATCAAACCTTCGAGATGAATCTAGATCAACAACCAGCTGTTGATGGATTCGAGTTTCAGTTATTCAATCTCAAATTCAAACAACCGTCGATTACGATCACTCTATATCTTACCCAACCCACGGTATTCGATCTTGTCGAAATTCAGTCATCTTCAGCGAATGTGGAGGTGAGGAATTTGACAGCTAATGATATAGTGATTGACCAAGAGTTTGGTGATTTGACATTGGATCGAATCCAAGCGAAGAGCACGATCCTGAAAGTTGGGTTTGGTTATGTCGAAGGTTCAAGCATCAGAGGAACTCTGCTAGCTCGTGTAGAAGTTGGGGATGTGGAGTTCGATAACGTAGACGGTGATGTTGATGTGACTGTGCAAATCGGCGATATCGATATCACTCAAACGAAGGTCAATCAGCTAAACATCAAGACTCATGTAGGTGATGTTTATATTGATCATGCACCAGATTTCACAGGTTTCTATGACATTCAAACACGTGTTGGAGACATCCAAACAAAGGAAGCATTGCAACAAACGACTGACGTGATCCAAGTGCGAGTAGACGTTGGAGATATTACGATTGAATGAGGTATCGATGCAGAGGCCTCATATGTGAACATATGAGGTTCCGTATAGATTAGCCCTACCATGTTTGGCATCTTAGGACAGACGCTTGGCTTAACATATACCTTCTATACGGGGTGGGTTTTGAAGTTGAAGACCAGTGGCAAATAGTCAAAGTCCTCGATGGCACTGTTATTTCCGCGCACCAGTAGGCGAGTAACCTTTCACTTGCTTATAAAGTTTCGAGAAACGATGGATATTCGCAAATCCGACTTGTTCGGAAATTTCAGTTATGGTCAACATGGTTTCGTGGAGTAATTTATCTGCTGTGAGCACTCGACGATGATTAACAAACTGCACATAAGATGATCCTGTTTACTGTTTGAAGGTTTTGCAGAAATGGTAGGGACTCATATGTACCATCGATGCAGCTTCCTTCAATCCTATGCGTTCAGCGCTGCTTTGTTCAATAAGGATGAGAAGTTCTTTGAATCGTGCTGCTTTTAGTTGGGATTTCCTTGTTTTCTTAGTCTTTACCTTGTATCCTCGGGTGAGATAAGTAAATAGCAACTGACAGCATGCGTTCAAAGCGATTTTGTAACCAACGTGTTTATGCTTAAATTCGTTCAATAGCTTCAAAACGGTATCCATCAGTGGCTTGTATTCTAGAGTCTCATGATGGATTTTTGTAGCTATTATCGACTTCCCACTTAGATAAGGTGCGGTATATTCGGATTTTGAGCTTGCACTGTAGATCATCGAAGGGTGGAATAATATAGCATGAACAACAGCTTTGTGCAACCTCGAATGGGTGAAGGCAGCATGAATTTCTCCGCTGTTGACGAAGATCAAATCACCAGAAGTAGTTTGGTACGTGGTACTACCTATATGTAATGTAACATCGCCATGCAACACATAGATCAGCTCGAAGTGATCGTGCCAATGGGGCTCAATCATCGTAGGATGATGATTGACGAGGGAGAAGACATTCATAGGTAAATACTTATCGATTAGCGATGTGTGTTCGAAGAGTTACTCCTTCAATCGTGAAACCTCCAAAATCACAAGATTGGAGAAATATATGCCATGAAACATAGAGCGCTATTGTGAATGATTTAGTATAATAGATAGAGTTACATAAATCTATGGATTTATGGAGGACTATACGATGAAACACAAACAGATAGGTACTTTGGTAGGTGGAGGATCTGCTGCAGAGATGATTCCACAGTTAATTCCCTATGGTTTTGAATCGTCAGGCTTTCGAGAACTGTACGATGGGCGGTACTTGGGAACGAGGGAATTGGAATATCGCACATAATCCGACCAATGTTCATGGGAAAGATGCCGCCATTGCGTGGGATATCGTGAAGGAATAGGGTGTGTTCGGACCTCATGAATATGTGTGGTACCGAACACCAGGTTTTGGTGATACCGCTTGGGCAGATGTCATTACCATTCTTCGACAGTTTGACTACCAAGGCACGATCGATATCGAAGGTTGGCATGATCCTGTGTACAGAGGCGAGTTCGAAATGACAGGTCAAGTCCATGGGTTGAATTATTTGAAACATTGCCGTGGAGGCAATTTTATTCCGAATTCGAAGGGGATGTAACATGGATCGAACATTCAAAATCATTGTCGTCGGTTGTGGGGGTATGGCCAATGCCTGGGTTAATTATGTCAAAGAACGTCAAGATGCAGAGATCGTCGGGTTGGTGGATTTGAACAAAGAACAAGCTTTGGTCTTTGCTGCAAAGCATGATTTACTAGCTGAAGTCTATGTGAATCTCCAAGAAGCTATCGATGTGACGAAAGCTAATCTCGTCTTAGATACAACTATTCCAGAAGCGCATAAGCAAATTACGATAACTGCATTGGAGGCAGGTTGTGATGTACTCGGCGAGAAACCTATGGCTACATCTTTGGAAGATGCACTGATCATGCTCAAGACAGCTGAAGCTACAGGGAAATCTTATGCCATCATGCAAAATCGCAGATATCTATCGAAGATGAAAACATTTCGTACTATCGTCGCAGAAGGTCACATTGGCCAAATTGCCTCTGCGAATGTAGATTTCTTTATGGGTGCTCATTTTGGTGGTTTCCGTGACGCAATGGCACATCCGCTCGTTCTAGATATGGCTATCCATACATTTGACCAAGCCCGCTATCTGTTAGGCGCAGATCCAATCTCGGTTTATTGTCATGAATATAATCCAATCGGTTCCTGGTATGAAGGTCATGCTGCAGCGATATGTATATTTGAAATGTCGAACGGATCTGTACTGTGCTACCGCGGGTCATGGTGTGCCGAGGGAGCACCTACGTCATGGGAAGGCGACTGGCGAATAACGGGTACCCAAGGAACTGCGATATGGGACGGTCATGGAGAGCCTTATTATGAAATTGTGAAACCAGTGACGGAACATGTATTCATGAACACGTATGAGCACTTACACCTCGATCCGATCATCATGGAGCATGAAGGACACTTCGGTTGTTTGGATGATATGTTTCAAGCATTGATCGATGGCCGAAAAGCAATGACGGATTGCGCGGATAATATCAAAAGCATGCAAATGGTATTTGGTGCAATCGAGAGTGCTCAAACAGGACGTAAAATCACGATTAAATAATCGGTAAATGCAGTCTCACCTACTCGCTAATAGGAAGGATGACTGAGCCTCTTCGTTAGCTGCATATGTCGATTGAACAACAAATGACATAAAAAACAGTTGAAAAAAATCACACATCATGCGATCAACGCTATGACAACTTGGAGGCAACACGAATGGACATCTTGTACGTATGGATAGGGTTTTGTGCACTTATGCTGGTGATGTCTGTTCGATTATTTCAAAGAAGACGTTCGAACCGCAACACGAAAAACAGTCGAAGCAAGGTTGTTTGGACCTTAGGCGCACTTCTGATTTCCAGTGTGGGAATGATCAGTGGATTCACGCCAGATCAGGAATCCCTTCTGACAAGTATAAGTCCACTGGATCGTTCGACTTACGCTACAACGAAATCTTCATTGAATGATACATCGGATGACAGCTACATTGAATTAGCTCCTGGCAAGCTTGCTGTGCATTACATCGATGTAGGCCAAGGCGCTTCGCAATTGATCATCAGTCCATCGGGTCGAATTATGCTCATTGACGGTGGACATAATGATGATGAAGCGAGAATCGTGCAATATTTGAAAAATCATGGAGTTACTCGCGTAGATATCTTGATTGGAACTCACCCCGATGCGGATCATGTGGGAGGATTAGATGCAGTTGTCGATGCTTTTGATATCGGTGAAATCTATATGCCTGATATATTAGCTACAACGAAGACTTTCGAATCTGTACTCGACGCAATTGAGCGAAAGCAGGTTCAAGTAAAAACTGCTCAGGCAGGGATAATCCTTGCTTTCGATGAGAACATTACCGCAGAAATCATTGCTCCAAGACAGATGTATAAGGATCGAAATGAGATGAGCGCTGTAGTTCGTTTGACGTATGGTCAATCTACTTTTCTGTTCACAGGCGATGCAGAGGCGGCAAGTGAAAGTGATATGCGCCAATCTCAAGAGAATCTTAGATCTGATGTATTGCTTATTGGTCACCATGGTTCACTTTCATCGACAAGCGAACTTTTTCTACAAGCTGTTCAACCACAATTTGCGATTATTCAAGTCGGAACAAATAAGTATGGACACCCTCACCCGACAGTTGTTGAACGATTAACAGCAGCAGGTGCAACGATATATAGAAATGATAGAGATGGACATATCACTGCGATATCTGATGGCGAGATCATTGAACTTAGGACTCAGCGAAGTAAACTCAGATAGAGATATGAACCACGGATAGAGATATGGATCGAAGGTAGATATATATGGAAGGACGAGATCAGATGAAAGGTATTGTTGATCGCTGGGAAGGCGATTATGCAGTCATTGAAATCGATAGCTCAACAAGAGATGTCCCTCGGCATGAAGTTGCATCTGATGTGGAGGCAGGGGATGTCGTTGCATACAGAGAAGGCATCTGGGTTAAGCTTCCTCATGAAACGGAAGAGCGGAAACGTGTGATCCAAGCGAAGATGAATCGATTGTGGGCAGATAAAGACAGATCATCCAATGACAGGTGATCTGTTGAAGAATCACCTAGGTTCGGTTGAATTCGTTATGTAATTACATTAGAATAGTGTTGAGGTGATGGATAATGAGAACGAAAAGTCTTGTCGTAATCGTGATGAGTATGTTGATCGTAGGGATGTTGGTATCTGCTTGTTCTTCTGATAGTAATGAAATGGATCATTCAGAAATGGATCATTCAGAAATGGATCATTCAATCTCAGGTGAGCTTCCCGAGGGAATTCAAGTTGCCATAAATCCCAAATACCAAATCGGAAGTAAAGCATTCATGAAGACAGGTCATATGAAAGGTATGGAAGGTGCTGAAGCTACTATTGTAGGAGCGTTCAATACCAAAGTTTATGCTGTCTCATATACCCCTGTTACAGGTGGAGATAGAGTGGAAAATCACAAATGGATCGTCCATGAAGAAATTACTGATTTTGGCGCAGATTCCTTTCAACCTGGTGCAGAAGTGATGATAAATACAGATCACATGACGGGAATGAAAGGTGCCAAGGGTGTGATTGATTCAGTTGAGGAAACAACGGTGTATATGGTTGATTTCATATTGACAAATAATGGCAATATCATACAAAACCATAAATGGGTAACTGAAAGCGAATTGTCATCACAGTAGTTCGTAGCCGTAGCATCAATCCCAAACTAACGCACAAACCCCTCATCATCCATTCAGCGGAAATGAGGGGTTTGTTTTGTGAATCACATGACTTATTTATTTTGGATGATGGTCTTCCATAAGTCAGGATAATCGTAGCCGAGTCGCCACGCAGCAACTCCTGCAAGCTCATATTTTTTCGCTAAATTCAGTCGAGCTTTCACACTTTCATCATTTTCTATCCATAAGAGATACGTGAATTCATTATCTGTATATGATAATTTATATTGTTGTGCAGTGTCATCCCAGGTTTGAGTCACTTGTTTGGTTTGGATGATATTCGGGATTTCCTTCATGAAGATGGCTCGATTACCGACAAGTTTACCCGTTCGATCGAGCTTCCACTCGCGAACATAGAACGGAATCCCTAGAACGATTTTGTTACGCGGTATACCATAGCTAAGGAATTCTTGAATGCCTTCTTCTACCCAAGCCAGTGTCGCAACGGAACCTGGCGAAGTGCTTCCTTTCCAGAATTGATCATAGGCCATGATGTTGATGTAATCGACAATCGCGCCTAGCTTCTCGTGGTCAAAAGCAGTAGACTGATTCCACTTGATGCTTCCTCGAGGTAAATCGATCGAGATCACTAGGTTTTTCAAATGCGCTGCTTGGGTCAATGATTCCATGAACGCTGTGAAAGCCGCTCGATCTTTGCCAGCAAGATTTTCGAAGTCTATATTGAGACCAGGTAAACCCAATTGTGAAGCACGATTGACAAGCGAGGTAATAAATAAAGTTTGTGCATCTCGATTGCTGAGAAAGTTACTTGTTACACTACTATTAAATTGATTATGAACCAAGGGATATATCGTTAATCCTTGTTGCTTTAAATACGTAATGGTTTCAGTACTTGCAGTGTCTTTGAGTGCTCCGCTTGCATCTGCAAGTTCAAAGAATGTAGGGGAAATGACATCTAACCCCATGGTACCATTCGCATGGTTGATGATCGTTTCTGTCGATGATGTACCGTTCCATCCCCAAACCTGTAATTTGCGATAATTGTCCCAAATGAATTGTTGTTCCAACGTTCGGATTGAAGCATCACTGAACGTGGAAGCATATTGGAGCGCAAGTGGGATGGATTTGAATTCCCCGACTTTCGCATTGGATTGGTACACACCATAATAGGGGGTATTCGTCCAGATTTGCTTTTTATCAAGCACAATGGTACTATTGGCCCAACCATTTGCGTAAGTGATCGCAGCATCTAAAGATGTGAAATTCATGAGGAAATTAGCGTTTTGGAATACATGATAAGGACGTTGGTTTCGATATACGACTTGTTCGGATTTCGTGTTCACAACAGTAGAATCCATCCAGCGTAAAGATTCATTCACAGCATCTTCGAGATAAGCGAATTCCCAACTCTCTAAACTGACTGTTCCTTGGTAGACGCGATAAGTGATCGGACCACTTCGTAATGAATCTATCATTGCATTCGAGTAATTGTCCCATACCCATTGATTGGTCGTGAGGTCAATCACATATGAACCTCCCCATTTCATTGCTTCTGCGATTGCTTGCTTCAGCGTAGTGAATTCCCAACGAGGTAGTGTTGTTTCGCCTTGGAGTACTCGATATTTGGGATAGTTATTCCATAACCAGCCAGTAGATTGTAAATCACGAACATTTCGGTATGTATCATTGGAGGCAAATGCAATTGCTGCTTCTGCTTTCAAGAAAGCACCGTTCTCTATAGGAGTTCCTTGCTCATAGACTTGATATCTTGGGAAGTTATCCCAAAGCCACTTACGTGTATCGATTGATTCCACATGGCTATTCGCGTAAGCTTTGGCGAAATCCTCAGCAGCTTTATAAGTTGCGTACTCCATGATGAGTTTGTTATTCTGATAGACGCGATACTTCGTTGTTTTATCTGTGGAAGGACTCGCTGCGTTCATGGTTAGAGGTGAAACTAGACTTAAAATCATACTTCCTAGTAATATCCAAACTTTGTATTTCATGTGTCTACCTTCTCTCTGCACGTGTGCTAGTAATCTGTGTCTCTCTATTAATTGTACGTGGAAAGAACTAGTTTAGTTGCGTTTGAAATGTAAAGATTATGAATATTTGAGATGTGCTAGGTTTTTTGGGTGATCGTGATATAATAAGAGGACAGAGTAAGGTAAGGGTTAAGGAGGGGATTGCGCATGCACGCGTATCCACAAGCATATATCGACTATCTGGTGTATTTTCATGGTGCTCGTGATTATTTTGAATGTCATGAAGTGATGGAAGCTTATTGGAAAGAACAGCTTCATGACCCACAGAGAGCTTTCCATGTAGCGCTAATCCAGATAGCTGTAAGTCTATATCATCAACGAAGAGGTAATTTTGCAGGTGCAAGCAAGATGTTAGCTGGTGCGCAACACAAGGTGAGTCAAGCAAACACGAACTCTTTTGGGTTAGACCATCACCAGTTGACTGAAATCCTAAGCAAGCGAATGATAGAGTTAGAGAAGGGAACTGTTTGTGATTCTAGAGGTGTAGATACATCATTCACAGATGTGAATTTGCCGATTATCGATTATGAGTTAAAGCAACATTGCATGCACATCTCAGCACAACGAGGTTGGATGTGGGAACAAGCAAGTGATTTAAGTGACACTTTTCTTATAGAGAAGCATCGTCTCCGCGATCGGACAGAAGTCATTGCTGAACGTCATCGTCAAAAACATTTAAAATCCCAATAACCATTCCATTTCGTGAGGAGAATATCAAATGAAACCTGAACTTATCGCAAAACGAGATCAATTCAAACACTTAGTCCGTAAAATGAAGCAATATGAAGAAGCGGTTGGTTTGATGTATTGGGATTTACGCACAGGTGCACCAAAGAAAGGCATGGCCACTCGCTCCGAAGTGATTGGTGAATTGTCTACAGAAGTATTTCGCATGTCAACTTCACTTGAGATGGGTGAATTGCTTGCTTATTTACAGGAACCAGATCATTTTGCGGAATTAGATGAAATCAGTGTAAAGATGATCGTCGAATGCCAGAAAGAATACAATCGAAGCAAACGTATTCCTGAAGATAAATATCAAGCTTATGTCGTACTGACTTCGCAAGCAGAGTCCGTCTGGGAAGAAGCAAGGCACCAATCGAATTATGAAATGTTTCAACCTTATCTAGAGAAGATTGTCCAAATGAACATCGAATTTATTGATCTATGGGGCTATGAGCAACATCCGTATAATACGTTGCTTGATCTCTATGAGCCAGGGCTCACAGTAGCACAATTAGATCACGTGTTTGGTGAGCTCAAACAGAAGACGATCGCATTACTCCGACAGATTCAAGCATCTGGAAAACCAGTTGACCGTGCGTGCCTTGAGCAATCATTTGATAAAGAAAAGCAAAAGAAACTAAGCGTTTTTATCCTTGAACAGATGCAGTATGATTTTGAAGCAGGGCGTTTGGATGAAACCGTACATCCCTTTGCAACTGGACTTAATCCTGGTGATGTGCGGATTACGACACGTTATTTGACTGATGATATCAAAAGCGCATTGTTTGGTACGATTCACGAATGTGGCCATGCGTTATATGAGCAACATATCAGCGAAAAGCTTATCGGTACGAATCTGTGTACGGGAACATCTATGGGGATTCATGAATCACAATCACGTTTTTGGGAAAATATGGTAGGCCGTAGCAAAGCGTTTTGGACGCGCTATTTTCCAGAATTACAGAAGTTTTTCCCAGGTCAATTTGATCATATTGACGTAGAGACATTCTATCGAGCGATTAATCATGTTGAACCGTCATTAATTCGTGTAGAAGCAGATGAATTGACATATAATTTACACATTATGATTCGATACGAAATCGAGAAAGGGTTAATAGAAGGATCCATCCGTGTAGCCGACCTTCGTGAAGTGTGGCATGCCAAATATACAGAAATGCTAGGAATAGAACCTCCGAATGACAAGGAAGGTGTATTACAAGATGTACACTGGTCAGGCGGCGCTTTTGGATATTTCCCGTCCTATGCGTTAGGCAATATGTACGCCGCACAATTTACGCACACGTTGAAGCAGAAGCTTCCGCAATTCGATGAATTGTTGATGAACGGAAACATGCAACCGATCAAAGATTTTCTCGTTGAACATATCTATCAATATGGGAAATTACGTACACCCAATGAGTTGCTTCTCGCGGTTACAGGGGAAGAACTAAATCCAACGTATTTCGTGCAATATGTCGAGGAGAAATTCAAACGCATTTATGATTTATAAGCATATAAAGCATAGAGGCTTGCATATGGCTTTAACTTACCAACAATGACCTCTTCGCATGTGTTCGAGGTTTTTTTGTTGTACATCTTGATCGATTGAGTGAAATTCATGAATTATAAATAATTGTCACTATAGGCTGCTGTCCTGCATATGCTTGTAACGAATGATTGTATGGAGGAGGTTGAAAGAGATGACGATTCATCATCATATGACTTGTCGTGAAATTATTACAAAAGCTGTGTGTGGCAAAGGTCGTAAATTTGCGCTAGTCAGCCATACCGTAACCCCACCTTGTTCGCCTACGAGTATCCTTGGTGCTTGGATTATTAATCACCAATATGAGGCTATCCGTTCAGGAGATCATGTGGAAGTTGCGGGTACTTATGATATCAATATATGGTACTCTCATGATCATAATTCGAAAACAGATGTAGCAAAGGAAATGATGTCTTACGTAGAAACAATTCCCCTCACGTATATAGATCAGAAGCATAAATCAATCACTTCAGAAGTCGTTGCTGAATCTACGCAAGCTCCTCATTGTGTAGAAGCGAATATCGCTATGAATGGAAAGCATGTCGTGGTTCGTGTAGAACGAGAATTCGAAGTACAAATGATTGCAGAAACGAAAGTGTGTATACTTGTTTGTCAAGGGAATTGTAATGAAGAGGATGACAAATACGTCAATTATGATGACAATCACGCAAGTGACTATGAAGAGCTTGATGATGTAATGCTTGAAAACGAATATAGCTCATGATTGCGTATTGACAGCGATCGGTGACGACGAAGACAAAGGAGACTGGCGATGCAATTGTTCTTGTTGCATAGCAACGAAGAAGATGCCTTGGCATTAGGCCGAGAATTGAACTTTCCCCATGGCGCTCGTCTACCAGCTTCTTTGCATGATGGTGCAATTATCCAATATGGCGATCGTAATGAAGCAAGCACAGGACGGTTGGTTTTCCAACATCGTTCAGCAGTTCAACAAGCACGGTGTCCTCTCCAACGTGAAACGTTGCTAGCGCTCCACGGGATCAAGACGGCAAGAACGTACCGCTCATCCCAGACAGCTGAGGTGTTTGACTCGACGGAGGATAACTCCGATGGTGAGCATCACTTCAGGGGAGAGCATTTCTCTACGATGTATCGCGTCATGGTATTCCAACTAGAGATGATCGCGATGTTCATTAGTTCTAGTCCGATATGGTTACGTCAAGACATCTCTAGAAGTATGATAAAACCCTATCTGAGTAGTGAATTTTCCGACTGCAATAGCTACGTATCGCGTAAAGCGAAACGAGAAGCGATCAAAGTGATTTACGCACTCGGACTTGATTATGGGGTTGTAACGATTGGATTCTCCACAAATAGAGATGTACTCGTCGTCGATGTGGATCCTGTCCCGAAGTGGGGAGATCTGCTGTGTAAGCTAGTAGCAGATGCGATGAATCGCTTTGCACATGCGCTAAAGGAGTTGTCTGCTCCACATATACCTGTGTGGCTAGGAGCTGATCCGGAGTTCATTTTGCAGAACGAGCAAGGGAAAGTCGTACCGGCTTCACGGTTTTTGGCTCGCGAAGGAGAAGTTGGCTGTGACGCAGTGATACAGGTGAGAGGTCAAGTGATTCGGCCACTCGTAGAGCTACGCCCACCGCCGAGTGAGCATGCAGATGAATTAACAGCTCATGTGCATCGCGCTATGCAAGGTGCCGCCCATATGATTACCGATGATCAGCTGTCTTGGCTATCAGGAGGCATGCCAGTCAAAGGCTTCCCGCTTGGCGGACACATTCATTTCAGCCGGATATGGTTGAATACGGACTTGTTGCGAACACTTGATAATTATCTAGCTTTACCATTGTTGCAGCTTGAAAGTGAGTCTGCTGCATACCGCCGACCCCGATATGGCTTTCTCGGTGACTTTCGCAGACAGCCGCATGGTGGTTTTGAGTATCGAACTTTACCCAGTTGGTTGGCTTCACCGATCGTGACTCGAGGTGTCTTTGCTTTAGCACAATGCATTGCCAACAATTATCTCTCCCTTCGACAACGACCGCTTGCTTTGGTTCAACATCAAGCAGCTTATTATCAAGGTGATCGTGATTCACTTTATATGGTCGTGATGGAGCTCTGGCGCGATCTAGAGCAGTTAGCAACCTATCGGAATCTTATTCATGCCGTAGCCCCTTTAAAACACTACATCCAAATGAGATATCGGTGGAATGAATGTGTAGATATCCGTAAAAGCTGGAAAATACATCCATTTATCTAGATTCTAATCTTCATTCTTCCGGATTTCATGTTATAATTGAATCATACGTGTAAGCGCGCATGGAGGAAGTTATGACAACCTATACACCGATGATTCAACAATATCTAGCTGTGAAAGCACAAGTACCCGATGCTTTTTTGTTTTTTCGACTCGGTGACTTTTATGAGATGTTTTTCGATGATGCCATCGTCGCTTCACGTGAGCTTGAACTGACGTTGACAGGTCGTGAAGGTGGTGCAGAGGAGCGGATTCCGATGTGTGGAGTTCCTCATCATGCTGCAGACAGCTATATTTTTCGACTGATTGACAAAGGATTCAAGGTTGCGATCTGTGAACAAGTCGAGGATCCTGCACTAGCAAAAGGAATCGTGCAAAGAGAAATCGTACGCATCATTACACCAGGAAATGTGATTGACAGTAAAATGCTTGGCGGCGCAACGAATAATTACATGGTTGCACTCATTGGTCAAGAGAACCACTATGGCTTGTGCGCATGTGATGTTTCTACGGGAGAAGTGTACACGACATGGTTCGAAGGTTCATTTCGTTTCGTCATTGATGAACTGAATGTATATCAGCCTTCCGAGATCTTGGCTTGTGCTTCGATACTTCATCAATGTGAGCAAAGCATGACCTTATGGAATAAGAAAGTGACTTATACCACTGCACAAGAAGCGGATGAATCGTTACTTGCGGCACACTTTCCGTTAGAATATAGTCAGCTCAGCTGGGCTTCTGTCAGTCGCAAATCCGTTGCGCTAATGTTAAGTTACTTGCGAGTCACTCACAAAAAAGCGTTTGCTCATGTGAAGCAACTTCGAATGTATACACCAGATCAATATATGACGATGGACCCCTTCACGAGACGGAATTTGGAGCTTGTGGAAACAGTTCGTGATCGAACCAAAAAAGGCTCTCTTTTTTGGTTGCTTGATCATACGGTCACTGCAATGGGAGCAAGAATGCTACGACGTTGGATTGAGAAACCACTGATGAATGAAGCTCGACTGCAAGAGCGACTTGAAGCTGTTGAACATTTGACGAATTCATTCATCTTGCGGGAAGAAATCAAGCAAGCGCTGAAAGAAATATATGATTTAGAAAGACTTGTCGGTCGGATTTCTTACGGTAATGCCAACGCCAAAGATATCAAAGCGTTGCAGCATTCCTTGCAGCAAATGCCGTATCTGATCGAACGTTGTGCGACTTCAAGTTCGATAACGCTACAAACCATTGTGGCGCATATGGATGATTGTCATGATATTGAGTCTTGGATTGACCTAGCGATCGTTGATGATCCGCCTGTATCTGTTCGTGATGGCGGAATGATCCGTGATGGATTCCATGCTCGCTTAGATCAGTTGCGAGAAGCAAGCAAGCATGGTGTCCAATGGATTGCTGAGCTTGAGCGTCAAGAGCGTGAAGCAACGGGAATCAAGTCTTTAAAAATAGGTTTCAATAAAGTGTTTGGTTATTACATCGAAGTATCGAAAGCTAATCTCCATCATCTCATTGAAGGTAGATACGAACGCAAACAAACGTTATCGAACGCAGAGCGATATGTCACGCCAGAGCTAAAAGATAAAGAAGCCTTGATATTGGAAGCGCAAGAATCGATCATCCATGTGGAGCATGCTTTGTTCTGTGAGTTAAGAGATCGTGTTGCAGAACATGTAGCACGCTTGCAACTTCTTGCAGAGCATATCGCTACCATGGATGTTATGCAATCACTTGCTTCGGTAAGCGCTAAAAATCATTATAAGCGGCCACACATCGGTGGTGATTATGACTTACGGATCGAAGAAGGTCGTCATCCTGTTGTTGAAGTCGTACTCGAACAAGGCACGTTCATTGCTAACGATACGTTCTTACAAAAAGATGAAAGTCATGTTCTGTTAATTACCGGTCCGAATATGGCGGGTAAAAGTACATACATGAGACAAGTTGCGCTGATATGCATTATGGCGCAAATCGGGTGTTTCGTACCTGCACGCTTTGCACAAATCCCAATCACAGACCGTATTTTCACACGAATTGGTGCAGCGGATGACTTGATTGGAGGACAAAGTACGTTCATGGTAGAAATGATGGATATACAGATCATGACGGAAAAAGCTACGCGCACAAGCTTGGTCATTATTGATGAACTTGGACGCGGAACTTCCACAGGCGAAGGCATTACGATCGCGCAAGCTGTCATTGAATATCTACATGCGCAAATTGGCTGTAAGACCTTAGTATCGACTCACTTTCATGAACTTGCACATCTCGAACAAAGCCTCGAATATTTACATAATTATTGCATGGCCGTTAAAGAAAGTGGTCAACAAGTGACTTTTCTACGAAAACTCATTCGCGGTGCAGCAAGTACAAGCTATGGCATATATTGTGCAGAAATCGCAGGTCTACCTTCTTCCATCATCCAACGTGCTTACACATTGCTTCAACAATTCGAGTTACGCACTCAAGAACAGAGGCTTCAGCTAGAGGTTACAGGGGTTACTCCTCAATACACCTATCCACAACAAGTGGAAATCAATCGTGTGACGGACATCGAACAATCCGCTCGAATCAATGAAGTGATCGAGCAATTAATGTCGCTCGATGTTGATCACATGACACCTTTACAAGCAATGAATGTTTTGCAATCTATTCAAGAACGACTTTTGATTACAGAAGGGTAGAGATCAGTTGGAAAACCAAAATTCAGTATATCAGCAACCTAAAAATCAGCAACAGGTAGGATATCATGTTCTCAACCAATTGCAATCTTATATTTCTTCTTGGGTTCCGTCATCGATACGTATCATTGCTGTGATTATTTCCATGTGTATGGGTCTCATCAGCTTTGCTCCAAGTGGACTCTATGCACAATCTCCAGATCGTACCACAGATCAAGTGCGAGAATTGCTCGTTAATTATCATATCAGTGGTGTCACAGATGAAGAATTGCAAGGCAAAAGTATAGAAAACATGTTAGCGTACATCAATGACCCTTATACGGATTATTTCAATGCGGAAGCGTCAGCGCGATTTTATAATTCAATTGAACAAAATTATGTAGGGCTAGGGATTCGGATCGAGAAAGCAGATGACGGGTTCTTCATTACAGGAGTCATAGAGAATTCCCCAGCAAGCAGGGCAGGACTTCAGAAAGGAGATCAGATTCAAGAAGTGAATGGTGTACGCATTTCTACCAACGATTCGATTGACCAGATGTTTAGACGTTTGAAAGGTGAGCTCGGAGATTCGATGAATGTGTCCATCAAGAGACAAAACCAAATCATCTTTTATGATCTAGTGATCAGTGCATTCAATTATCCTGATATCTATAGCTATTGGTTCGAACCAGGTGTGGGGTATATACAGATTACCAGTTTCTCATCAGATATTGGCGATCAATTCGATCGTGTGATTGCTGATTTTCAATCGAAAGGGTTAACTTCGCTTATTATTGATTTGCGCAATAATTCAGGAGGGTTTTCTGAATCGGCTACTCACATCTTCAGTCGATTTGTGAACAAAGGTGTCGTGTACTATTCGAGTGCAAAAGATCAAACCAAAAAACCTCAACGCGTAAATGTGAATCAGCCTAATCTACAAGTTCCTGTGACGATGATTCTAAATGCATACTCAGCAAGTGCATCTGAGCTTCTGACGGGTGCCTTGCGAGATTATCGAATTGCTCGTGTAGTCGGGAAGAAGAGCTTCGGCAAAGGAATCGTTCAACAACTATTTTCATTAGAAGGTGGCACGATGTTGAAGATTACAACAGAAGAATATTTTACTCCCAATAAAACAAAGGTAAACCAGGTGGGAATCCAACCTGATGTAGACATAACAGGGAACTTAGCGCAATTCCTAACTGCTTTGCGTATGGCTGGAATTCCGTCCCTCACGCTTAACGTTTCTGCCTATGAGCTCTTGGTCAATGGCGTAAGTCTTAACGAAGATATCGATATAATCACACAAGATGGCGAAATATATGTTCCATCACGAGTTCTTGCAGCATTAATCGGTGCACAAATCACTTGGAACGAACAACGACGGAGTGTGGACATTGCACGATCATCTCATAAAGCAAGTTTTCTGATTGATGCAGATCATCTCAAAGTCATTCAAGGTGTAAGTTACATTCAATTGAAATATTTCAGCCAATTTTTTCCTGAATTTTCCTATAAACAAGAGGAACATCAATTCACGATGGTAGCTACAGAAAGGAAATAGCACATGGGACACATTCAATTGTTAAGCGAGCAACTAGCGAATCTCATCGCGGCAGGTGAAGTTGTAGAACGACCTTCTTCAATTGTCAAAGAGCTAGTGGAGAATTCCATTGATGCAGGTAGCAAGCGTATAGATGTCTCGCTTGAAGATAGCGGGTTATCCTACATACGTGTTCTCGACTACGGCTCGGGAATGGAAGCCGAAGACTGTGAACTGGCTTTTTTGCGGCATGCGACAAGTAAAATCAAAACAAGCAGAGACTTGATGTCGATTCGAACACTGGGGTTTCGAGGCGAAGCTTTACCTAGCATTGCAGCTGTTTCTCGCTTAACATGTGTTTCTTGTGCGAACGATAGTGGTTTAGGACGCAAGATTCTCATCGAAGGTGGACGTGTCGTATCTGTTGAAGATGTTGCTGCTTCTAGAGGTACAGAGGTCATCGTGAGAGATTTATTCTTCAACACTCCAGCTAGACTCAAATACATGAAATCGCTACAAACTGAATTAGGTCATGTGACTGATTTCATTTATCGATTAGCGATAGCGCACCCTCATATCGCATTTACGTTGAAGCATCATGGGCATGTCATTGTACAAACATCGGGTCATCCGGATCGACTGCAGGTTTTAGCTGCGATCTATGGTGCATCGATCAGTAAGCAAATGATCGAATTCGATATCGAAAGTCTGGATTATCGGATTAAAGGATTCATCTCTAAACCTGAATTAACGCGCTCGAATCGAAGTGGCATCACGACGATTATCAATGGTCGCTATGTGCGCAGTATTGCGCTTTATCAAGCTATTATCCAAGGGTATCATACGTTATTACCGATACATCGCTATCCACTTGTAGTCCTGGATATTACGATGGATCCGACTATCGTAGATGTGAATGTTCACCCTGCGAAATTAGAAGTCCGCTTCAGTAAAGAAATCGAACTGAGTCAACTAGTCGAACACACGATCAAGCAAAAACTAGGAAATCAATTACTGATTCCCGAGATGAATCCACCCAAAGTTAGTTTTGATACACATATCCAAGAGCAGCTTCACCTCAAGCGAGCTGCTCCTGCGGATGTGAGTCGTCTCCAATATGGAGCCAACACAAGTACATATACCTCTCCATCATCTTCGACGAATGCAGCTGATGCGATCCCAAACAAGTTCGAATATCCATCAAATAAAGCACACAATTTCCATGGGCTACCGCAGCAAGTGAAAGAGCAATTCATCGGCTCTACACGATATGACGAGTTACACACCGATACGCGCATTCCGAGCTTTCCACAGCTTTCACCGATCGGACAATTGCATGGAACGTATGTACTTGCACAAAATGAATCGGGATTGTATGTGATCGATCAACATGCTGCCCATGAACGCATACAGTATGAATATTTTGTCGAGCGGTTTGGGAATCCTGAGCCAGCAAGTCAAGAACTACTAGTACCGCTCACGCTGCAATTCACATCGAGTGAAGCAAGTGTACTGACAGAGCGCTTGATGATGTTCGAGCAAATGGGATTATACATCGAGCCGTTCGGCGGAAATGCCTTCATGGTCAGAGCGTATCCTCAGTGGTTACCAGAACAAGAAGAACAAGTCATTATCGAAGAAATGTGCGAATGGATCTTGAATGAAAAAAAAAGCATAGACCTCACCAAGTTTCGTGAAAAAGCTGCCATATTATGTTCTTGCAAAGCTTCGGTCAAAGCGAATCAGCATCTCAGTCTTGTGCAATTAGAAGCGTTATTGGATCGACTGGCCTTGTGCAAAAACCCCTATACGTGTCCACATGGAAGACCGATCGTCATTAGTTTTTCTACATACGAACTCGAAAAAATGTTTAAGCGGGTGATGTGAAGACGTGATTATTTCAACTTCATATGCACCTGATGCACGAGTTGTCGAATATGCAAAAGCATTAGCTCATGAATCAGAAGCGATATACGTCCCTAGAGCACGCTATGCGATACAGCAACTTCAGCACCTCGACGCACAGCAATCCTTACTCCTTGTCACAAAATCAGAAATTCGGTATTATTATCAAAATCAGAAACCGCTCTTCTTTCATCCAAGTTTGGCAACGATTCGCATCAAGCGCCTGTTGAATGGAGAGCGAGATCTCTTAGTTGCCTATACACAAGCTTCAGCGAACGACCATGTGATCGATTGTACCGCAGGGCTATGTTCCGATGCGATTGTGTTATCATATCAAGTAGGCGCTGAGGGAAAAGTAATTGCTATAGAAAGCGAACCGATTCTGGCTTTGATGATTCGTGAAGGGTTGCAATCTTATCGGTCAGACACTACTGAAATCAATGATGCGATGAGACGCATTCACGTGATTCCAATGAATCATTTGGATTATCTGCAACAGCAAGCTTCACAAAGTGCAGATATTATTTATTTTGACCCGATGTTTCGTCAACCGCTTCACAAATCAGATGCGATTCAATCGATTCGAGATATAGCGAATCATTCTGCGTTAACGATCGAAGCGATTCATCAAGCCAAACGCGTAGCACGCAAAAGAATTGTGATGAAAGAACACAGGTCGAGTCCTGAATTCGAGCGACTCGGTGTAACCTATATTGGGAAGTCAAATACGCAAGTCACATATGGAGTGATCGAACTTTGAATGATCCACAGCACAAATTACCTTTGCTTGTTATCGTTGGCCCAACAGCTGTAGGCAAAACCAAATTCAGCTTGGACATCGCGCTACAATGGAATGGCGAGATTATTTCTGGCGATTCCATGCAAGTGTATCGCGGGATGGACATCGGAACAGCTAAAGCAAGCAAACAAGAGCAAGAGCGAGTCCCTCATCATCTACTTGATATTCGAGAACCCGAACAATCGTTTTCTGTAGCTGAATTTCAAGCGCGAGCAACTCAATCTATTAATGAACTTCATGCAAAAGGGAAATTACCTGTCCTCGTAGGTGGAACAGGTCTATATATTGAATCCGTGTGTTATCAATACCAGTTTGCATTTGTCGGTAGTGATGAGTTTTTCAGAAAAGAACGGGACGCTTTTGCAGAGCAGCACGGTGATGAAGCACTTCATCACCAATTAATAGCAGTAGATCCTCAAAGCGCGCAACGATTACACCCCCATGATCGCAGAAGAATTATTCGCTCATTAGAAATTGCCCATGTCAGCGGATCCACGCATTCAGCGCTTCTTGCCCAACAAACGAAAACAAGCCCCTACCAGTTATGTCTCATTGGTCTAACGATGGAACGTTCATTGCTATATGAGCGCGTGGAACAACGTATCGATGAGATGTTACATGCTGGACTCATCGCAGAAGTGAAGTCTTTGCTTGACACCGGCTGTCCTCGAGATGCAGGTTCAATGCAAGCCTTAGGGTATAAGGAAATGGTAGGTTATTTGGATCAAGTGTATAGCTATGAGCAAGCAGTTGAAGTATTGAAAACTCGAACAAGACATTATGTGAAACGCCAATTATCTTGGTTTCGTCATATGAAAGAAATAAACTGGATAGATGTGAGTGATTCTACAAATTCTACTATTCACTTTCAATTGATTAATGATATAATAAGCACTAAGTTTAATCATAAATTTAACATAACTGACTAAACACCGATTACACAAAGACTTGGGTGATTGTTGTATTCCATTGAGGAGGGCCGCGAATGAACAAATCTGTTAATATTCAAGATCATTACTTGAATCAACTACGCAAAGAAAACATGTTGGTAACCGTATACTTAACCAATGGTTTCCAGATTAGAGGAATTATCCGCGCATTTGATAACTTCACGATCATTATTGATAGTGAAGGGAAGCAACAAATGGTATACAAACACGCGATTTCTACATTCACTCCACAAAAATCAGTATCGCTGATGAATCATAGTGTTTCGGATGGATAGTTATTTCCGTGTTGTGACGTCTAACTGAATGGAATAGCTTAGAGCAACCTTGTATATTTGGGTTGTTTCTTTTCTTAAGATACGCAAGTCATGTTTCATTGTATTCTTAAGATAAGACTGTTAAAGGGGATTACTTCATGAGTCCAACAAGTAACAAACAAAAAACGCAAAAAAGTAGCAAACGTAATTCACGAAGAAGTATTCGAAAATGGGTTTTGGGCATTCTCGTGGTGGTGATGATTGGATTGGTTGCTTCACTTGGCTTATATCTCATTATTATTCTCAATGGTGCTTCCATATTAAAACAACAAATCGATAAATTTGAAACCGCAGAAACTACACTTATTTTTGATGCGAATCAAAAAGAAATTGCCAAACTATTTCGTGAACACGGTAATCGCGAAAGTGTAGAAAGTAACGAAATTCCTATATTGATGAAGCAAGCATTTATCGCGATTGAAGACAAACGATTTGAATCGCATAGTGGCGTTGATTTATGGGCAATTGGTCGTGCTTTTTGGACGGATATTACCAAACGTCGATTAGCTGAAGGCGGCAGTACGATTACACAACAATTAGCAAAAAATGTGTTCCTAAGTTCAGAAAAAACATTTTTCCGCAAAGCGACGGAAGTGTCTGTTGCTATCGCACTTGAAGCGCGTTATAGCAAAGATGAAATCCTAGAAAAATACTTCAATCGTATTTTTTTTGGTCAACGCGCTTATGGTGTGAAAGCTGCATCGAAGGTGTATTTTGCGGAAGCTGACTTGCACAAACTTGAACTGTGGCAAATGGCTACTCTAGCAGCACTACCTAAAGCTCCATCGAGATATTCTCCAATATCGAATCCCGAGAAATCCAAAGAAAGACGAGCAATTGTATTGCAGTTGATGATGGAACAAGGATACATAACCGACAAGCAACGCGAAGAAGCAGCAGCTGTTGACTACCAAGTCCCCGCAGAGTCAATCACAAACATGCAGTATGCTTCTTTTGTAGATTATGTTGTAGATGAAGCTGAACATATGTATGGGATCACAGAAGATGAACTTCTCAATAAAGGGTATCGGATTTCGACAACGATGGATCAACACGTGCAATCCATTCTTGAACAAACCTATGCGAATCCAAAGTTTTTTCAAAAAGACGCTGCAGATGGCACGAAAATACAAAGTGCTATGGTCATCTTAGATCATCGTAATGGAAGTGTTCTTGGTTTAGTGGGCGGGCGAGATTATATCAGCAAAGGTTACCATCGTGTGAACAGCTTACGTCAACCTGGTTCTGCAATCAAACCGATCGCTGTATATGCACCAGCAATCGAAACAGGGATATGGAATCCATATTCATTTCTGAACAATACGAAACAAACGTTTGGGACAGGCAAACAAACGTATCAACCACAAAACTATAATCAGATATATTCCGAAGAAGTGACGATGTTTGAAGCTGTTCAAAAATCCATCAATATATCAACAGTATGGTTACTTGACCAAATCGGCGTTCAAAAAGGATTTGATTTCGCTAATAAACTAGGGTTACAGCTTGGTCCTGGAGATCGTAATCTAGCTATGGCACTAGGTGGTTTAACGCAAGGTGTTTCTCCGATGCAAATGGCTACGGCTTATGGAGCTTTTGCCAATCAAGGTATTCAAAACAAATCACATGTAATTACAAAAATTGTAGATCGGAACAACCAAGACATCGTGACATTCGCCCCTGAAAAGAAACGAGTCATGAGTGCAAAGACGGCCTACTATACGCGCATGCTACTAGAAAGCGTAGTACAGTCTGGAGGAACTGGCACTAAAGCGTATTTCAATCGTCCGTTAGCTGGAAAAACAGGCTCTACAAATTTAGATTGGAAAGGTCTTGAAAAGTATGACCGTGATGTATGGTTTGTTGGCTTTACACCAGAGTGGACTGCTGCGGTATGGCAAGGATTCGATCAAACCGATACCTCGCACTATGTGACTGTGGGAAGTGGGAGTGCAGCTAACATCTTCAAAGAAGTCATGTCTAAATCATTAAAAGGAAAAAAAGTAGTTTCGTTCACTTTGCCAACAGGTGTTGCGGCTTTAGTCCAACCCGTGACTAAAGTGACGAACTTAGGTGCATATTTCAATGAAGCATCGCGTTTCATTCAACTGCAGTGGAATTCGCTAGGTGAAACATATGGATATGAAGTATATCGTAAAGCTGTCGGAGAAACACAATTCCAGAAATGGTTAGAAACTCCTTCTGCAGAAGCGATCGACTCAACTGTACTTTCTGGTGAGACCTATGTGTATTATGTGATTGGGGTTCGTATAGAAAGTCAATTAAAAGGAGAAGCTTCTGAAATCGTAGAAGTCACGATACCTTCAGGACAAGCCACACTACCTGATGGAGAAGATACACTACTTGATGGACAAGCACCTGATTCCGATGATATCTTGGACATAGATTCATTGCCTCAAGAAAGTATCACGCCGGATGTAGAGTTGAATGAATTACCTAAAGAAAGCATAGAGCCTGATGCTTAAACAAAT
>CAMCVV010000019.1 GCA_945881905.1 Paenibacillus alvei | reverse complement strand
CCATGAATAAACCATTGGTTAATGTGGGTTTCTTGTTGTACTCATATATACTATGTCCTAAGCTAGCAGCGTCAGCAACTGTTTCTATCGCTCGTTTGCTTCGCTTTGATGGGTTCTGTTCATCAGATGGTGTTGCATCTGCAAGATCAATTAGAACTTCTTCTTCAGTTACATGTAGAATTGTTTCCTCATGTAACGTGGTTTCGCTCGCTACTTCAGCATCGATGCGGATGGCGTCAATCGCTTGTTCGATTTCGGATAGCTTTGATTCAATCAGTTCAATATATGCTTGCTCTGCTTCGTCAGTAGCAACTGCTAGACTTGCCAAAGATAGACTTGTTACTTCACCTGGATCCGCTTGATAAGCGCTATCTGCACTATTCGCAGATAATACGCTTCCTTGACTTAATTCTTGCCCCATTGCACTAATGCTAGGTAACACATTAGCCAGGAGAAGAACGGTCAATACCCATTTCAATGCCCACATTTTCTTACTTGTTCGTACATTCATGTTGTCTGATTCCACCTTTTCTCTGATTGCTCTTGTTCGTAAATGTAAAGATGCGTCTGTCTCTCTAGAAAAGGTCATTACGCGATATAATCCATGGATAGCTATAATAACTAAAATATGGAAGAAATTCAACAAAAATCGCTCGACTTATTTCGCATGGATGTACACAACAATCTTATAGAGCGGTATTGAATTCGAATTGAAACGAATCGAAGGGCCAAAATTGAATCCTATAAGGGATCAAATTATAAAAAAAAGAGCGCAAAAGCGCTCTTCAAAGTGAAACAGATCCAATTTAAAATATTTTAATTAACAGACACAACCTACCAGTTACCAGTATCATCTATTGAATCTTCAAGCTCCAAGCAGAATTTATTTGCCCAGAAATTCCTATCAAATTTCACACCAGGATCTTTGCCGAATTCCAGGAAATGATCACATACTGCACTATGTAACTCTCCACCTAGTAGATCATCTACTTCAATCATTTCATCGACTTCAAAAACCCATGACAGATCAGGTCTTTGAGCTGTTAAGGAAATACGCAATAATTCGTTTTTTTGTTTTAGATTTATCATATCTGCTTGTTGATCTAGTGGTCGTTCTACTGGTCGTTCTACTTGCTGTTATACTTGTTGTGCTACTGGCGCTTGAATCGGGAGCATCATTGTAACAATGAGCTTTGTCAAAATGATTTTGATAAATAATTTTCTGAATATGATGAAACATCCGTTAATTCTAGATATAAAATGGATATTATTACCATTTATATGATACATAACAACAAAAGAAGGCCTAACTCACAAATGCAGGTGTCTCGTGTGTTTGTTATCAATGGATAACAGTAGCTTGTGCGTGATCCGCTGTCCACGGCGTTATCTCGTCTGTAGCTGTAAGGCGGAGAAGGGGATAAATGGGGATGAAGATTCCTGATGATGAAGATCATCGTTGCATGAACATAAGAGCAGGAAAGATCCTGCCCACGTATCCCATCTTAATGAGAAAGCCATACATTCCCTGCTATAGTAGGAATTCGAATTACGATGCATGCCACACTTACATGGATACCGAACCGATACCGAACTCTTTGCGTGAAATAGTCCGTGTGATCGAAGTACTCAATATACACCCTGTCTAAGGATGTGCCGAACCCTATTCACGATCGATCCTGACTGTCGACGAGGTTACCTGCACGCATAAAGCTCTCCTCTAGCAAATATCCTTGATCTCAATGCTTACAGATCTACGCCCTGTATCGTTGCATCGTGGGATCCATTTACTACGTGCGAACGGGCAGTACCGTATCGCCCATACCCTGGTGCCAAGTTGAGTTTGTGACGTAATTCTTGAGATGTCATCACCGCATGCTCATTGGCTGAGATAATCCGATGTATTCTCTGCAAAAAGGTGATATTTGCAGCTAATTGGGTTCTTGCATCATCATACCAATAGTTATCTTCGATCCCTACACGTACTCCCCAGCCCATGGCGATGGCGAGGGCATTGATCTTCAATTGAGCTTGACCCACTGCACCTAAGGCGAACAGGGTTTCTTCAGGAAGATCGTTGATCATACAGCCGATATGTAACATATCCGCTTGAGCACAAGCCACATTACCCAGTATGATGTTGGCGTAATAGGGAGGAGAGAGGTACCCCTTCTTAATCAAATAATGGCAATAATTCACCATACCCAGATCAAATAATTCCAATTCAGGTTGAATGCCTTGTTCGTACATCCGCTTCGCCAGGGATTGAATCATCGCAGGCTCATTGATGCTCGCACTCTGATTGAAGTTCAGGGAGCTGAGTGTCAAGCTAGCCATATCAGGCTTCACATCGCCTTCAAGTGACAATACATCGGATCGGGCTCCCCATTCATTCACGGATCGACCTGATGTAGATACACAGATAATGAGCTCCGGTGCGAATTGTCGAATCCCTGCGATAATCTCATGATATAGTTCCTTCTGATGGCGAGGTGTCTGATCGACACGGTCTCTTGCATGCAGATGCACCATGGAAATCCCCAGTTCCCATGCTTCCTGCACATCACGGATGATTTCTTCAGGGGTAATCGGCACATAAGGGGTATCTGTAAGCCGAGGGATCATGCCCGTCGGTGTGAAGTTCACGATGATCGGATTCATCTTAGCGGTTCACCTTCAATCCTTCTTGTTGCTTATAGCTGATGACTCTGCTGGGATTACCGACATTCCTCGAATACGGTTCGGTATCCTTGATGACAACACTACCTGCACCTACCAAGCTTTCCTCAGCAATCGAGATGTGATCGATGAGAGTAGCACCTATACCGATATAACAATGATGCGCAATGTGTGCATGCCCACCAATCTTACAGCCAGGTGCGATCACATTGCGATCTCCTATTGTGAAATCATGACCGATGTAGACGTGTTGTCGAATGATGTTAAATGACCCCATACGTCCCTGTGGACCCATATATACTTGCTCAAAGATGACATTATTATGTCCCATGCTAACATGGGAGGAAACGATGCTTGAGGGACTTACATAATTCCGTAGCGGATACCCTAAGGAGATGGATGAATGATACATGCTATCGCGAATTCGCATATCCTCATAGGTAGAGATTAAGATCATCATATCGTAGGTTGCGCGCGGATACAGATCAGAAACCGACTGCAACCCTACCTGAGGCAATCCTAAATAATAGCCGGAAGGATCTAAGTACGATTCATCTACTACAAAAGCTACGATCGTAAAATCAGGATGTCGTAAAGAATCTTCATATAACATGGCGGCCAATGCTCTACTTCCATAGACGATGACCTCATGGCTCATCTGCTCACACTCCTCTGCTAGATACGAACCCTTCCATTGCGAGATGTGCATGTCTGGATCAGGTTAATGGATATGTCTGGATCGGGTTAATGGATATGTCTGGATCGGGTTATCGAGAGATTGAGCAATGATCAATATTATGTTAACATGATCATACGATTTGATCAATTCATCATCTTAAAGTGATCACTGCAACACGTAATGAGGGATACCCTACAGACGAACTACTCGAGGAGAATATCGTTCATGAACAAGGAAATCAAGGTCAGCATCATCTGTGCAACTTATAACCACGAACACTATATCGCAGAAGCGATCGAAAGTTTCTTACTACAAATAACTGATTTTCCATATGAGATCTGCATTCATGACGATGCATCTACAGACACCACGACTGAAATCATTCGCGCATATGAACGCAACTATCCACAGCTCATCAAGCCCATCTACCAAACAGAGAACCAATATTCCAAAGGTGTCAAGACGTGGCATAGCGCAAGTCAGCATGCAACAGGTACTTATATCGCGATCTGTGAAGGCGATGATTATTGGACCGATCCCTATAAATTGCAAAAGCAAGTGGACTACATGGACCATCATGCGTCTTGTAGTTTATGCGTGCATGCTACCTACAAAGTGTGGGTGGATGGAGAACGCATGGATAGTGATGTGCGTCCTTATCAAGGAAACAAAATATGTACCGTCGAGGAAGTCATTGTCGGAGGAGGAGGGTTATTTGCTTCGAATTCGATGATGTATCGGCGAATATATGATCTGCATCTGCCCGACTTCTACTTCAATGCTCCTGTGGGCGATTATCCACTGATGATTCATCTTGCTCTTCAAGGAGAGGTCTATTATATCGATGAGTGGATGTCAGCTTATCGCAAAGGCGTCCCTGGTTCTTGGACTGATAGGGAATTTACTCATATCGAAAGTAAATCGAGATTTGTGAAACAAATTGAGGTGATGCTAGACGAAATCAATGCATACACTCATCATCGATATGTTGATGCGATACGAACCAAGCTGAAGCGCAATCAGCTTTCGATCATCAAACATAGAGACATCAATACATTACAGCTCTTTGAACTCAGACTTCTCTATGCAGACATCGGCATCAAGGGAATTCTTAGCAAATACTTGAAACAGGACTATCCTCGACTAGCACAGCTTATATCAACGATGACCAAGAAGTTGAGAAGAAGATGAAGTCTATCCATAAGGAGAATTCTATCCATAAGGAGAAGTGGACACATGACTAGACCGATCCGCGTCACACAATCATCTATGCCTGGTTTCGAGGAGTATATCGAAGAAATCAGAGACTTATGGGATAGTCATTGGTTGACCAACATGGGACACAAACATCAGCAATTCGAATCTGCGTTAACCGATGTATTAGGCGTTCCTTATGTTACGTTGTTCACGAATGGACACCTAGCACTAGAATGTGCTATTGAAGCTCTTCAGTTACAAGGAGAAGTCATTACGACACCGTTCACATTTGCTTCTACCACGCATGCGATTGTCAGGAAAGGCTTAACACCTGTGTTCTGTGATATTCGTCGTGATGATTATACGATCGATGTGCAAAGCATAGAATCGTTAATTACCGACAAGACCAGTGCGATCATACCTGTGCACGTCTATGGGCATGTGTGTGATGTGCGAGGAATCGCAGAGATTGCTGCGAAGTATCACCTTAAGGTCATTTATGATGCTGCACATTGCTTTGGGGTTACAGTTGACGGAGTAGGCATTGGTAATTTCGGTGATGCATCGATGATAAGCTTTCATGCGACGAAGGTATTTCACACGATCGAAGGTGGAGCCGTTACCTATACACAGATGAACTTGAAGGACACTCTTGATGATCTCAAAAATTATGGCATCACGGGACCCGAGTCCGTGAGACATGTAGGTGGCAATGCCAAAATGAATGAATTTCAAGCTGCGATGGGTCTATGCAATCTAAGACATGTGGATAGTGAAATCAAGCAACGCCAAATAGTCTACGAGCGATACACGTCACATCTACAAGGCATTCCAGGTATTCAACTGGTCATCCCACAGCAAGGCGTAACCAGCAACTATGCCTATATGCCTGTGGTGTTTGATGGATATCGCCAATCCAGAGATGAAGTATATGAAGAACTTAAGAAACACGAAGTCATCGCGCGCAAATATTTCTATCCATTGACGAGCCAATATGAATGCTATGCGGGTCAGTTCGACCTCGCTTATACACCAGTGGCTCAGTATGTGGCGCAGAGAATCTTAACTCTTCCTCTCTATGCGGAGTTAGCGCTCGCTGATGTCGACCGAATATGTGAAATCATAACAGGTTCATAGTAAGCAGGTGGAGCTCAGGGAGGGTTAATATTGAAAGTAGCGATCATGCAACCGTATTTCTTCCCCTATCTCGGTTATTGGGCAAGAGACATCGATCCATGTGTATTCTTCACACAGGTTGAGTTATATGATCCATCCTTGAACCAATAGCCATACGCCACCTATACCTGCGAACAACAAGATCAGAGTTTGAAATAATCGCTCAGGGATGACTTTCAACAAACGAATACCGATATATGTACCGAGCAGGATCAATGGGATCATCCACATGTTCCACACCAACGTGCGTGTAGTGATCAGCCCAAGATCCATGCTGAAAGGCACCTTCAGCAGATTGACTCCGAGATAGAACCAAGCTCCCGTACCCATGAACTCTTTCTTCTTCAAGCCTTTGGCGAGAAAATAAATCGCCATGATCCCTCCAGCAGCATTGCCGACCATCGTTGTGAAGCCTGCGAGCACACCCAACACATGATGAAATGTCGTAGATTGTGACCACTTCAATTGGAACCGAGCTTCAAGCGGATCTTTCAAGAGATGCACGACGATAAGTGTAATCACAATCACACCGATTATCAAGGATAGTTGATGATTATCGATTTGCCCTAATGTGAAGTAGCCCATAACGATACCAGCAAGCACCCAAGGTATCAGCTTCACCAATAATCGCCAGATGACGGTATGTCGATAGGTAATCACTGCAACGAGATCTGCAGTAAGCAACATCGGAAGTAAGATGCCGATGGAAGCTTTGGCAGGGAACATCACTGCGAGAATAGCTGCTACAAGCGTTCCTAGGTTCGGGATACCAGTCTTAGAGACCCCTACCATCAGTGCGCACATACACAGCAAGATGAGTTGAACCATCGTCAATTCCATGTGATGAGGCTTCCTTTCCTATGTTCCATCGAATGTTATGTATACAGTCATCATATACGTTAGCCTAGATTCCTACAAGCATCGAACGACTATTCGCTCATATCATCGAAACGAATGTATCGCTAGGTCAATATAATCATTGACTATTATTGGGAGTCGTATATCATTTGAAATATGACGTATCGATTCGCCTACACTGTGAAATCCAAAGGCAACTATACTAATCGTCAATTGATGTGGGGGATTCGCTTGATTGAAGTGAACAATGTACATAAACTATATCGCATGGGTAGTGAGAAAGTCGAAGCCTTATGTGAGATTAATCTCCAGATTCCACAAGGAGAGATTTGTTGTGTGATCGGAACATCTGGTTCAGGGAAGTCGACGTTATTGAACATGCTTGCAGGCTTAGAGAAACCGACCAAAGGCGAAATCATCATCAACGGCAAGCACCTTGAACGCATGAACGAATCACAAGTGACGTCATTCCGACAAAAGTATATCGGATTCGTGTTCCAGTCGTATAATTTATTACCGACGTTGACAGCACTAGAGAATGTAGCACTGCCGTTAATTTTTGCAGGAATGAGTAAGAAGGAGCGCAATGCCAAAGCGAGTCAGATGCTTAATGCAGTCGGACTCGGGCAGAGGCTATCACATCGACCTTCTGAGATGAGTGGAGGTCAACAGCAACGGGTCAGTATTGCGAGAGCGTTCGTGAACTCCCCACAAATCGTATTCGCGGATGAACCTACAGGGAATCTGGATACGAAGACCACTGATGAAGTCATGAAATTAATGACAGGCTTATCGCGTGAACAGAAGATGACACTCATTATTGTTACCCATGATGTAGAAACTTCTGCATATGCAGATCGCGTAATCCGTATGCGTGATGGACGAATTGAACATATCGAATTGAAACATATCGAGACGAACCATACACATGAAGAGAAGAAGGCGGCGAATCATGGATAACTACAATGAGAATCATCAGACAATGGGTAGGACAAGAAAGTGGGGGCATGTGTACCGAGGAATCACGCTATGCCTCGTCACCCTGTTGATCGTAATGTCGATACAACTACCGGCGAGAACTTCGCTAAGTGCTCAGGCAGCAGGAACGAATTCTCCAGCTTTCATGATCGAATCCGATGTGATCCCCACCGGGAAAGCAGGGGACATGATGTCTTTTCAATTGAAAGTCAAGAACATCGGCAATGAAGTTGCTTCAGATACAGTGATGAACTTCACGTTCCCGGAAGCGACTCCTCTCGAAAATACGACGCTCGTCACTTCCAAAGTCATCACTAGCATTGCTGTCGGAGGGATCGCGACGCTATCACTTTCCTATCGCGTCAAAAGCTCAGCCCAAATAGGTGTGTACCCTGTCAACGTCAGTTATGCATTTAAGAATCTAGCAGGTGACGCACTTCAAGCGACGGAGGTATTTTTTGTCCGCATCATAGAAGGCAAAGAAACACTATCGATCGACCTTACGAATGTACGTACTTCGCCTTATATCGTTACTTCGGGAAACAAATTCGATATAAGCTTTGATATTGCTAATAATAGTTCGCAGATCATCAATAATGTACAAGTCACTTTGGACGGACTTTCACCAACTGGCTTAACTTCAATGGACACTGGAGTGAAGTCTACAGGTGTTATCGCTTCTGCACAAAGGAAACCGATACTATTCAGCTTGAATGCTTCGGATAAGCTCGAACCCGGAGGATACCCGGTTACGATCAAATTCCAATACACGGAGTTAAATGGCGAATTAAAAGAACAAACTCGACAGCTGTATATCCAAGTGACCAAAGACTTCTATACTACAGTGAAACTCAGCGAACTGAAGTATCCTACTAAGTCAATCGCTACAGGGAAGCCTTTTGAAATTTCTTTCGTACTTGAGAATACGACCCGTCGCTATCTTGAGAATATCTCGGTAACTGTAGATGGAGGAGATAAGATCATTCCCATATCTTCAGGCATACAGCGATTACAATCTCTCAATGATGGAGAGAAGAAGTCGTACTCCTTCATCTTACAACCCTTAGAGAAAATAGAAGTAAGACCGTATCAGATTGCGATTGAAGTGAAATATCTGAAGCGGGGATCGTCGACTGAGCTAGAGACGTATCGGGAGACAGTAACGATCGATGTGCTCAAAAGCTCGGACATCCAAGCCGTCGCTGCTTCAATTCCTGTCGCAATCAATGAAAATCAAGAATTTGACTTTGCTGTAGACCTCGTGAATACAGGTCTGGGGACAGCAAAAAATGTGAAAGCCACTTTGGAATTAACGCGCGGATTACTAGCTGTATCGAGTGGACAAGCGAATGTACCTTCATTAGCTTCTCAAGCTACAACTAGAGTTTCGTTCAAGCTGAGAAGCACCCAGGTGACAGAAGAAGGCGTGGTACCGATCATTTTGAAGCTGACTGCAGATAGTATGACTGAAGCTGTCACAATAAATTATGGGGTGTTTATTCAGAAGAATAGTAAAACCAAAAGTGTTCCTCGGGTTATTCTCGATAAATACACCTTGAATGCAACTACAGTCAAACCCGGGGATACGTTTGAGATCAGCTTACGCTTGGTGAATACGAACATATCGAAAGCTGTAAGTAATCTTAAAGCAACGATTGTTTATGATGAAGTGTCAGAGAAGTTAGGATCGACGGGTGGCGTGTTTGCACCAGTAGATGCAAGTAACACCTTCTATATTAGTAAACTTGCAGCACTCGAAGGAACAACCAAGAATCTGAAATACCGCGTGATGCCCAATGCAGAATCGAAGAACTACACCGTAACCTTGAATATGGAATATGAAGATGAAGAAGGAAATATAATCACAGCCAAAGAATCCATGACGATTCCTGTTGAGCTTAAAGGCTCATATTATATGACAGACGTATATATTCCACCGAACCTTAGCGTGTATGGTGAGCATCCTTTATCCGTGAAGTTTTTTAACACAGGGAAGATTCCCTTGAATTACTTCCAAGTGAAAGTAGAAGGTGATTTCAAGATCGATGCTGCACCTTATTTTGCAGTGAACCTTGCTCCGAGTACAGATGATTCTTATGAATTCATCGTTATTCCAGAAAAGACGGGAGAACTATCGGGAACCATTACCGTTTCTTATAAGGAACTGAATGGAGAAATCCGAGAAACAGTGACGCCGTTCACGATTCAAGTGGTTGAAGAAGTGATCATCGATGAGACGATGATAGAGCAAGAAACGAATATATCGGAGAAGAAATTACTCACATGGACGAATGCACTATTATTTGTCTTGATTGCATCAGCAGTTGCTGCGATATTCATCATCCGTGCCAAGCGTGCGAGAAGAGCTTCGTTCGATGAATAGTATAGATGTAGTCAAAATGGGCATTGGGAATTTATGGACACGTAAAGTACGAACATTTCTTACGATACTCAGTGTAATTATTGGTACGAGTGCAATTGTGCTCATTATTTCTTTAGGTAATGGCATACAGCAAACCACCAGAGATGTAATGGAAAAAGATGGAGCACTTGATATGATCGAAGTATATCCAGGTTACGATGAGTTCAAAGAAAAATTGCTGACGGTTAAAGACATCAAAAGCATCAGAAAGATCGAAGGAGTCCAATTCGTAGCGCCAATTCGAAAAGCAACGTACAAGATTACGACGGGGAATTATGAAGGATATCTGGGTGTCAAAGGTGTAGATACCGAATATATCGCTCAATTGAAATATCGAGCAGCGGAAGGGCGAATCCCCAATGAAAGTGATCGCAGTTCGATATTGATTGGTTCTCAGGTCACCTTGAATTTCTATGAAGTGGTTAGTAGTCAGTCGGTCAACAATCACGAACCATCGCTTCCGCAGATTGATGCGTTCAATGACAAATTCAAGATATCCCTCATGGATGTTGGGGAGGAAGAGAACAGCCAAGTAAAGAAGAAAACGATGCCTGTGAAAATCGTAGGTGTGACGGGAGAAGGACAAGGTGACTTGCAATTTGATTCGGTGATGCCGATGAAGGAATTCGACAAAGTGGGTCGATATTTTGATGCAAGCTTTATTAAGAAAAAGGATAATTATGATGAAGCCCAAATCAAAGTGAACGATGTCTCTGATATCAATAGAATTCAAGATGAATTGACTGAGATGGGGTACATGACTTTCAGTTTGGAAGATATACTTGAATCTATCAATAGCCTTTTTAAGATTCTTCAGATCGTACTCTCAGGGATTGCTTCGATATCCTTGGTTATTGCAGGAATTGGTATCGCCAACACGATGATGATGTCTGTGAATGAACGAAGAAAAGAAATCGGTCTTATGAAAGTCGTCGGTGCCAAGTTATCGGATATTCGTTCATTATTTTTATTCGAAGCGAGTTTCATAGGTTTGCTTGGAGGCATGATCGGACTGTCGATCAGTTACGGTTGTGCAGCGATAATTAACCAATTCTCGAGTGAAATATTTGCACTACTCCCGAATTTTGTAGCATCAACCGAAGATATAGGGAATATATCCATCATTCCATGGTGGCTGTCTGCGTCAGCACTTGGATTCACCACACTCATTGGACTGCTATCCGGCTATTTACCTGCACGTCGAGCAATGCGCTTGAGTGCGCTTGAAGCGATTCAATCGTAGGGAAGGCGTCATATGACTGCATCAACATGTCTAAGCAATATCCTGTCTAAGGGTTCTTCATCACGCGGGATGACTGTAGTAATTGAGAAGTTGTTATGCAAGTAAGGCCTCCCCTTGTGAGAGGTTCTTTTTTTTGAGGTACACGTATACAATTTCATCCTCTTCAGAACTACAGGGGTAGGATCACATACAGGGTCGAATCAGATGAATGTAGAGATTGACTAATGAAATCTTTTTTACTATAATATGGTATATATTGTATTTAAAATCACAAATTGGATTATTTATATATACCTGCAGCAAAGTTTCATTAGAATGGGCATGGCACTTATAGGAGAATGTGCTGAGTAATCATTACCATAGGTATACATGTCTTAATGGGGATTCGCTTGATTGAAGTGAACCCTGTACACAAACTATATCGCATGGGTACTGAGAAAGTAGAGGGAAAAGATGACGTGCGAATTATAGACAATTCGAACTATGATTTACCCACACTTTAACGATAATAAAGGAGTGCCGAAGATGAGAAATTATATCAATAGATTCAGTTCAATCCCAATAATTGTTTTAATAGTAATTACTTTTTCTTTCATTGGGATTGGCATATATTGGATGACTCACGACACACAAATTAGCAAAAAACGCTATAGTGCCTCTCCTATAGTTAAAATAAGCGATTATGCGAGTGTCAGTGCAGGAAGCTTTCATACCCTTGCATTGATGAAAGACGGTAGCTTATGGGCGTGGGGATGGAATTCATCTGGACAACTCGGTGATGGCAGTGAAACGAATCAAGCTACCCCAGTTCAAATCGGCAGCAGTACTGATTGGGCAAGTGTCAGTGCAGGAAGCTTGTATACCCTTGCACTGAAGAAAGACGGTAGCTTATGGGCGTGGGGAGAGAATCAATCTTTACTACTCGGTGAAAGTAGAGAAACAAATAGAGCTATTCCTATGCAAATCGGCATCAGTACCGATTGGGAGAGTGTCACTGCAGGGGGCGCTCATACCCTTGCACTGAAGAAAGACGGTAGCTTATGGGCCTGTGGATGGAATTCATCTGGACAGCTTGGTGATGGCACCACAAGGGATCAAGATACCCTTGTTCAAATCGATAACGGTACTGATTGGGCAAGTGTCAGTGCAGGGTACTCTCATACCCTTGCGCTGAAGAAAGACGGCAGCTTATGGGCGTGGGGATTGAATGAACTTGGGCAACTCGGTGATGGCAGTGAAACGAATCAAGCTACCCCTGTGCCAATCGACAGTAGTATCGATTGGGCAATTGTCAGTTCAGGGAACTATCATACCATTGCTCTGAAGAAAGACGGTAGCTTATGGGCGTGGGGAAGCAATAAATACGGACAACTTGGTGATGGCAGTGAAACGAATCGAGCTACACCTGTGCCAATCGGCAGCAGTATCGATTGGGCGAGTGTCAGCGCAGGTGCCTTTCATACCCATGCGCTGAAGAAAGATGGCAGCTTATGGGCGTGGGGATTAAATGAACTTGGACAACTCGGTGATGGCAGTGAAACGAATCGAGCTACCCCTGTGCAAATTGGCAGCAGTACCGATTGGGCGAGCGTCAGTGCAAATTTCGAATATACCATTGCTCTAAAGAAAGACGGCAGCTTATGGGCGTGGGGATCTAATAAATATGGAAAACTCGGTAATGGCAGTGAATCGAATCAAGCTACTCCTGTGAGAATTATGTGATGTAGTAAAGTAATCATTCGGAGGTTCATTGGATGCATCAACATGTCTATATACTGTTGAATATATTTCGATAAGCGATCCAAAGAAATGGATTCATGTATGCCCCATCGATGCCCCATCTATGCTATGATAGTAAGAATAATTTGGATGGGAGAACACAACCGGAATGAACATTTTCACTGCAGAACGGCTTGCCAAAAGCTATGGAATGAAAGATTTGTTTGAGCAACTTTCATTAAGCTTGAATAACACAGATCGTGTCGGTCTAATCGGAATTAACGGCACAGGGAAATCAACTTTGCTGAAACTCATTGCAGGTGAAGAAACGCCAGACAGTGGCAAGATCGCTTATCTCGATGGACTGCGCATTACGTATTTGTCGCAGAACCCTTCATTCCATCCAACAGCAACTGTGCTAGAACAAGTCATAGAGCAAAAAAATAGTTCAACACCCAACGTTCATCTAGATGAACAACAACATGTGAAGCGAGAAGCCGAAGCCAAATCGATTTTGACGAAGCTAGGGATCCATCAGTTCGACACGATCATGTCCAGTTTATCCGGAGGACAGAAGAAGCGTGTGTTGTTAGCAGGTGTCCTGATGCAAGACACAGATTTACTAATTCTCGATGAACCAACGAATCACTTGGACACACAAGCAGTGGATTGGCTCGAATCTTACTTAACCAAGAGTAGCTCTGCATTAATGATGATTACACATGATCGATATTTTCTTGACCGCGTTGTCACACGTATCTTGGAGCTTGATCAAGGTGTGCTCTATAATTATGAAGGTAACTACAGTGTATTTCTAGACAAGAGAGCTGAGCGGCAAGAATTGCTTCAGTCTGTCGAAAGAAAGCGACAAAATATGTATCGCCATGAATTGGCTTGGATGCGTCGTGGAGCAAAAGCCAGATCGACGAAGCAGAAAGCCAGAATAGATCGATTTCATCAGATTCAGCAAGCAACACCCAGTCCCTTGAACGAAGAAGTCGAGATTACCACATCTAGTAGCAGAATCGGCAAGAAAGTGATTGAGCTTCAACACATCACCAAGTCTTTCAATGGATCATGCCTCATCAATTCCTTTGATTATATCATTCAAAAGCAAGATCGCATTGGCATTATCGGTGCCAATGGAAGTGGCAAATCCACGCTTTTGAAGCTCATCGCAGGTCAGCTTCGTCCAGACCAAGGGAACATTGATGTGGGAACAACGGTAAAAATCGGGTTATTCTCTCAAGAAAACGAGGAAATGAATCCCTCTCTTCGAGTCATCGACTATATTAAATCTGCAGCAGAATATATCCAAACTTCTGACGGTTCTCAAATTAGTGCATCGCAGATGCTTGAACGGTTTTTATTTCCTGCTTCCTTACAATGGAACACGATTGCTCACTTATCGGGTGGAGAGCAAAGAAGGCTGTTTCTTTTGCGAATATTAATGGAAGCACCTAATGTGCTCTTACTTGATGAGCCTACGAACGACTTGGATATTCAAACACTTACGATTCTTGAACACTATATCGATGAATTTGATGGAGCTGTCCTTGCTGTTTCGCATGATCGCTATTTTTTAGATCGAATCACAGAAACGATTTTTTCATTTAGAGGTCATCAGATTGAGTCTTACGTTGGCAATTACTCGGATTATAAGGAGTTTACGAAACGTAGAGAACTTGAATTGAATCCAAAAGAGTCCTCGTCCCAAACAACACAAACCAAACACGGAGATCTGCACAAAAAAGAAACAAAAACATTAAAGTTTTCATTCCATGAGCAAAGGGAATTCGAACAAATCGATGAAAGGATTGCAACAGCTGAACAACAGCTAAAACAATTAGGACTAGCGATTAACGCAGCAAGAAGCGATTATGTACAATTACAAACCTTAACCCTCAAACAACAAGAGCAACAACAGCGGCTCGAGATATTGATTGATCGCTGGACATACTTAAATGATTTGTCGGATCAGATCACATCATCAACTCCAAAAGCGAAGCGGTAAGGTCTAACGCTTCAGGTGACAGTCGACCTATTCAGTCTTCACATTGACCTAGAAGCTAGGGTAAAGTTGATTTTTGGGTTTATTATGGGTATGCTAAACATAGTAACTAATGTAATTCGCTGAACAATACAAAGAGTGAATCAAAGGCACAGTACTTATGATTCCAGAGGAGAGAAAAGTATGTCATTAATCGGAAATGATGTAAAGCCATTTAAAGCTAAAGCTTATCAAAAAGGGAAATTTATTGATGTTACAGAACAGGATCTCAAAGGCAAGTGGAGTGTCATGTGCTTCTATCCTGCTGATTTCACTTTTGTTTGTCCAACAGAACTCGAAGACCTGCAAGACCAGTATGGAACATTACAAGCATTAGGGGTTGAAGTGTACGCTATTTCGACGGATACACATTTCACGCACAAAGCATGGCATGATAATTCACACGCAATCGGTAAAGTGACTTATGTCATGATCGGTGACCCAACCCATACGATTTGTCGTAACTTTGAAGTGCTCATCGAAGAAGATGGTCTTGCAGATCGGGGAACGTTCATCATAGATCCAGATGGCGTGATTCAATCTGTAGAAATTTCTGCAGGCGGTATTGGTCGAGATGCAAGTTCACTGATCAACAAGATCAAAGCAGCTCAATATGTTCGTAATTCCCCAGGTGAGGTGTGTCCTGCGAAATGGCAAGAAGGCAGAGAAACACTTAAGCCAAGTCTTGACCTCGTCGGTAAGATCTGAAGAGTCAATTCAGATATAAGGAGAACATGATGGCATTAGATACAGAAATCAAAGCACAGTTACAGCAATATCTTTCGATGTTAGAGAGTGATATGATTATCCGTGTTCACGTTGGTTCTGATTCAACTTCGTATGACATGCTAGAATTGGTCAATGAGATTGCTAGTATGTCGACTAGGATCAGTGTAGAGCATGCGATCTTAGAAAGATTACCTAGCTTTACCATTGTTCGTCAAGGTTCTGATGATTCTGGCGTGGTTTTTGCAGGAATTCCGCTAGGGCACGAGTTCACGAGCTTCGTACTTGCACTTCTGCAGGTAAGCGGTCGAGCACCTAAGATTGATGTAAGTGCTTCTGAGCAAATCAAATCCATTACAGGTGAATATAGATTTGAAACCTATGTGAGTCTTACGTGCCATAACTGCCCAGATGTCGTACAGGCATTGAATGTTATGAGTGTGTTAAACCCTGGTATCAGTCACACCATGATTGATGGTGCAGTATTTCAAGCTGAAGTAGAAGCGAAGCATGTACTTGCTGTACCTTCGATCTATCTCAATGGTGAGTTTTTGGGAAGTGGTCGGATGACACTAGAGGAAATCATCGCTAAGCTAGATATCGATGTAGATGTCAAATCAGTAGAGAAACTCAACGCAAAAGAACCCTTTGATGTCCTTATTGTAGGTGGTGGACCTGCGGGTGCGAGTGCTGCGATATACACTGCACGCAAAGGAATCCGTACAGGTATTGTTGCTGAACGCTTCGGTGGTCAAGTGATGGATACGATGGGGATTGAGAATTTCATTTCTGTGAAACACACGGAAGGTCCTCAGATGGTTGCTCATCTCGAAGAGCATGTCAAACAATACCAAGTAGATATCATGAATCTTCAACGCGTCGTGAAGCTCAACAAAGACGATTCATGGATACAAGTCGAACTCGAGAACGGCGCGGTTCTCAAGAGTCGCACTGTGATTGTAGCTACAGGTGCACGTTGGCGAAATCTAGGTGTTCATGGTGAAGCACAGTTCAAGAACAAAGGAGTGGCTTACTGCCCGCATTGCGACGGGCCTCTCTTCAAGAACAAGCGCGTAGCTGTAGTTGGTGGAGGGAATTCAGGGATTGAAGCTGCCATTGATTTAGCAGGTATTGTCGCACATGTCACAGTCCTAGAGTTTGCACCGACACTTAAAGCGGATGAAGTGCTCCAAAAACGTCTGTATCGTCTTGCGAATGTTACTGTGCGAACGAACGTACAAACCAAGGAAATTACAGGTACAGATACGGTGAATGGCATTACATATATTGAACGTGATACACATATCGAACAACACATAGAGCTAGAAGGTGTATTTATACAGATAGGTCTGGTACCCAACACAGATTGGCTCAAGGACTCACTTGAACTCACGAAATCAGGTGAAATTATTGTCGATCAACATGGTGCAACTGAACTTCCTGGAGTGTTTGCTGCAGGAGATTGTACGAATAACCCTTATAAGCAAATTATCATTTCTATGGGTTCTGGAGCTACAGCTGCATTAGGTGCATTTGATCATTTGATTCGAAGTTCATAAGTTGCAACATATGATTAACATGAAGCAGGAAATTCGCTCAATCGTGATTTGTTGTATTCGTTGATGGTTGAGTTAATGTTGATCGCCGATCAACGTTAACTTTTTTATTTGGTTTTCAGCTTTTTGTGGTGGGTACGTTGTCTAATGAGATGTAAGTTGGTTTCATGTTATAATGAAGGTATATATTGCTGTAAAGAAATACACACTGGCTTTAGATACGTTCACACGGAACCAGAAAGGAACGCCGATGACAGACAGACAATCACATATCGTAACAGGATGGAATATAGACAATAGCTATGCGCGTTTACCGAAATGTTTGTTTACTCATCTCAATCCGACCCCGGTCCGCGCACCTAAGTGGGTCATTCTTAATCATGCTGTAGCAACGACATTAGGGTTAGACGTTCAGTCATTACGAAGCGATGATGGGTTAGCGGTGTGTGCGGGGAACCAAATCCCAGAAGGGGCGTTACCTCTTGCGCAAGCTTATGCAGGTCATCAATTCGGTCATTTCAATATGCTAGGGGATGGTCGAGCTCTGTTGCTTGGGGAACAGATCACTCCTCAAGGAGAACGAGTTGATATTCAACTCAAGGGTTCAGGTAGAACGCCATACTCGCGAGGAGGAGATGGTCGAGCTACGCTAGGACCGATGTTGCGGGAATACATCATGAGTGAAGCTATGCATGCACTAGGGATTGCTTCAACACGCAGTTTGGCCGTAGTAACTACAGGCGAGTCAATTTCACGCGAAACGGAGCAACCAGGTGCCGTTCTCACTCGTATCGCTGCAAGTCATGTGCGTGTCGGTACTTTCCAATATGCAGCTCAATGGGGGACTGTAGATGAACTCCAAGCGTTAGCTGATTATACGTTGCACAGACATTTCCCAGAATGTGAAGCTAGTGCGAACCGTTATCTATATCTGCTTCGAGCAGTCATCGAGCGACAAGCTGCATTGATTGCGCAATGGCAGCTTGTGGGTTTTATTCACGGCGTGATGAACACAGATAACATGACAATTAGTGGTGAAACGATAGATTATGGTCCTTGTGCTTTCATGGATACTTATGATCCAGAAACTGTATTCAGTTCAATTGATGTTCAAAGTCGTTATGCTTATGGCAATCAGCCACGTGTGGCGATGTGGAATCTAGCGAGATTCGCAGAATCCCTATTACCACTATTACATGAGAACGAAGAGCAAGCGATCGAACTCGCTGAGCAAGCAATCTCAGAATTCACAGTGTTGTATCACGATCATTGGCTCACAGGAATGAAAGCCAAACTAGGTATATCTGATTCAGATCCAGATGATGAGTTGCTGATCACAGATCTGCTTAGTATCATGAAACAATACCGTGCAGATTACACCGATACGTTCCGTGCAATGACGCTCGGTACATTAGAGCAAATAGACTTATGTGGTGTCCCAAAGTTCATGCAATGGGTTGAACGATGGCAAGTGAGATTACACAATCAGGAGCAATCGATAGAGGCTTCTCATCGATTGATGCGCAATTCCAATCCTGCGCTGATTCCTCGGAACCACCGTGTAGAAGAGGCATTGGAAGCTGCCGTGCACAAAGAGGATTACAGCATAATGGAGAAGCTTCTTGCTATGCTATCTAGCCCTTATGCACACTCTGCTGAACAAGCGGATTATGCTATCTTGCCTCCACCATCAGAACGTCCATACCGAACTTTTTGCGGAACCTGATCTCATTCACGGTAAGTAGTGAAGTAGGCACGTGAGAGCGTTAGCTTGAAGATTATCGTCAAGGGATGCTAGATCATCAAGAAATCGACTGTAATAATATGAGTTATTTACTATAAAAAGAACGATTTGCACAAATGGATGAGTTGTTGTATGTTGAATATATAAATTAATAAACCGAGGGAGTGCAGTCAAAATGGCGAAACGAATATTCTTTTTTTTACTTACGAATATCCTTGTAATGATAACTATAGGTGTCATTTTTTCGGTATTCGGTATTGGGAATTATATCCAAGATGGTGGCATTCAATTTGGTTCATTGCTTCTTTTTAGTGCAGTTATTGGATTCTCAGGCGCATTGATCTCACTTGCCTTATCGCGATGGATGGCTAAGAAGATGATGAATATTCAAGTGCTCGATCCCAATGGCTCGCTTAACACGGGGGAACGGCAAATCGTGGACATGGTTCACCGCATGTCACGCAATGCAGGATTAATGCACATGCCAGAAGTCGGTGTATATGATTCACATGAAGTCAACGCTTTCGCAACAGGTCCATCGAAGAAAAGCTCGCTTGTTGCGGTGTCTACGGGTTTATTGAATAAGATGGACTCGGACGCCATAGAAGGTGTTATTGCACATGAAGTAGCTCATATCGCGAATGGTGACATGGTCACGATGACCTTGTTACAAGGGGTCGTGAATACATTTGTCATCTTCTTATCACGTATTGTCGCATTTGGTGTATCTCGTCTCGTTCGTTCCGAACTTGCACCCATTGTTCATTTTATCTCTGTCATCGTATTCCAGATTTTGTTTTCGATTTTGGGTAGTATAGTTGTCATGGCATATTCTCGTCATCGTGAATATCACGCTGACCGCGGCGGAGCCAACCTCGCTGGTCGGGATAAGATGGTTCATGCGCTAAAGTCGCTTAAGTCACTTATTCATCAATCAGAAATCGATGGGGAAAAGCAATCATCACTTGCAACACTGAAAATCAGTAGTAGAAAAAGAAACCCGTTATTCTCTACCCATCCGGATATAGATGAACGTATACGTCGTTTGCAACAATCTTGAATAAGCAATACCTGAAGTTACCTACACGCAAAAAGAACTGCTCACGATACATATCGGAGCAGTTCTTTTTGGGTTCTAGCTTGTAGCAGTGGAGCTTATTTCTTGCGTCTTCTATAGAGGATATATACGATTACAGCTATGATCATAAGAAGGATAAGATAAGGGATGCTTGCAACAAAGTATATAAACGCTTGCTCTGTCAGCACTCCGAGTTGTACAAATGATTTCTTCAAGGCAATCCATGCTTGTGTCCAGACTGATGTATCATCTTTTGCATTGAGCAAGTCATCTGATTCAACTTCAAACAATTCAAGAGTAAAGCGAGCAGTTGAAGTCACTTGTGTTAGATATTTTTGACGACCTTCGTATTCTTCAATCATACCGCGAATTCGGGAGAGTTCAGCTTCGATTTGTAGCATTTCTTCGATTTTTTCGGCTTTCTGGTAAAGCGCGAGGATACGTTCCTCGTGTGTTTTCAGATTACGCACTCTCGCTTCATTGTCTACGAATTCTTCTGTGACGTCTTGTCCTGACTGGCTTCTACTAGTCACTATTCCGAGTTGCTCGACATATACCATGAATTCACCCATCTGCTCGATCGGAACTCGCAAAATGAGTTGAGCTCGATATTCCGTACGTTTCTCGATCTGATTCTTCCACTCGGACATGTTCTCGATGTAAGCGCCCGAATAACGAGCAAGCGTGCGTTCTAATTCTGCGATAACATTCTTGAGGTTGTTCACTTTTTGTTCCATATATAGATCTCGAATGATTTTGCGGTCCATCGCAGTGTCCTGAACAGTTAAGAACATATCACCTGAAGAATTTGCTGTTTCCATCTCGAGATCCATGGATTTTGACATCGCAGGTTCCTGAGCTTGATCAGAGCTCACATTCGAATCTACAGAACTCTCCGAACCCGCATAACCAATGGAACTGTTTACAGATTCGCTTGATTTACTGCACCCCACAGTCACCAATACCACTAAACATAACGCAAAGATGATCGATTTCACATGATTCATACTACACTCCCCTTCTATGTAATACCCGTATGATGAATTCTAACTAGATATCTTACTCTATATGACGAAGTATAAAAGGATTTGTTGCAATTTTTAATATATTGTATCATATTATTAAATATTTATATTTATAGGTGATTCACTGAAGACTCGTTGAGGTCATGTAATAGGGATAGATTTTTTTTGGCGAATGTGATAAATTAGATTCATTACGAAAGGAGGTGCGTTCATATTAGTAGTCACATGTTGATCGCATCCCCCACCCAATCTTTTATAATCTGATCAAAAAGCGTTAAAAGAGGCGCGGGATGCGAATGAAAGAAATTGCAGCGCCATGGGTAACACAAGACCGCTTCATGAGATCTTAATGATCTTATGAAGTGGTTTTTTATTTCATAAATGTATATATACCAATTAAATGGGGTTTTTATAAAAAAAAGAATTTTTATATTAATTTATAATTTATATGTGATATAATACAAATATTGGATTTATTTATGATTGTACGAGGAGGAACGTTGTAATGATACAAAAATTAATAACAAGTGTATGCTTATTGGTTCTGTTAATGATTACTTCGACACAAGCAGGTGCAGTGGTTTCTAATGATACGGTTCTTGTGTCTATTCCTAAATTCGATATTACGGTAAATAATCAAAAGATAGACAACGCTTATGAGAAGTATCCTTTGATTGTGTATAAGGACATTACCTATTTCCCGATGACATGGAATTATGCGAATGCATTAGGGCTTCAAGTGAGTTGGGATTCGATGAAAGGTTTCTCCATCTCAAAAGCTACAGCAACAGCAACTGATGTGATAGCAGACAAAGGTGAACGTAACACAAGTACTACAGGATACGTCGCAAAGCTTCCTTCTTTCCAAATATTCGTAAATAATACGAAACTCGACAATGCAAAAGAAGCCTTTCCATTACTTACCTTCAGAGATATTACTTACTTCCCCATGACATGGAAATTCGCAGCAGAAACCTTTGGGCTTGATGCTTCATTTGATGCGATCAAAGGTTTCCGTCTAGGAGTCAAATCACAAGTCTCGACACCAACGACCAAAGCTGTGCTGACTGGTGAAGAAATCTATCAAACGAACAATCCTTCGATTGTGTTCATTGAGACTTTTTCAGCAGATCGTAAAACAACAGGCTATGGGAGTGGTGTCATCGTAAGGACTGATGGAACGATCGTGACCAATTACCATGTGATCTCCAATGAATCTAATCCAGTTTCTGCTGTAGTTACATTAGCGAATGGTCAAAAACATGATGTTGCGCGGATCATCGATTATAACAAGATGCAAGATATTGCTGTATTGAAAGTCGATAACGTTAAGGGCTTGACCGCAACCACAGCAGGGAGTTCCGAAAATATTAAGGTAGGACAAAGTATTTATACAATTGGCTATCCGTTAGGAGTAGGAAGTACGATGTCTACAGGCATTATCAGCAGTTCATCTACGATTCTCAACTTGACGCAGTACATCCAAATTACAGCTCCGATTTCTCCAGGAAGCAGTGGTGGCGCACTATTCAATATACATGGGGAATTAATCGGAATCACAGCTGCAAGCTTGGTCGATGGTCAAAATATGAACTTAGCGGTTCCAATTCACAACTTCCTCAAGATGTCGTTAGACAAAAATGCGAGTTTCTCACAGCTTCATAGCACAGTAGGTAACCAGCAAATAATAGCTTCTGAAGAAACACCAACGACATATGAGCAAGAAACCAATGGAAATCCCAAAGAAGCAAATCCGGTCAACTCAAAAGAATTTTATCTCAAAGGAACCACGAATCTTCATGATGACTTAGACTTTTTCACAGTAAGTGTCGAGTCTTTTTCGAAAGTGGTATTGCTGGGTCTCTATCAAGATGCAGCACTAACCCCTGATCTATCCATTACGATCATAGATGCATTCGGCAGTACAGTAGGTTTCTCTAACAAAATGACGAATGGTAAAGATGGACAAGCCTATCAAGATATCATGACAATTCTTAGACCAGGGACGTACTTCATCAAGATCAGTCAAAAAGGTGGGCCGAATAACCAAACACTGTATAATGAACCGCAGGCATATACGATATACGGCATCATGCAATAATGTTAATGTACTGAAACGTGATGATAAGAACTCTAGAGGTCACTGAATAAGCCCCATGAAGTCACTTAAGGCATAAACCCCACAGATGTGGAGATTATGCCTTAAGTCTTGTATTGTTTGTATACTCACGCGTCATGTCCTCGATGGATTGAATATTAGTAGCACGTGTCTTCATAATCGAGTTGGAACCAACCGTTGTCAGTTCATCGAACAAATACCACGAATAAATACGCATTTAAAACCATGAAAAACATCGCAGGAACCACACTGATAAACCGGTCCCCTGACTTAAACCGAAAAATAACCCCTAATAGCATCAACACCGCTAAGCCGCCTGAAGAAATAAGCATGAACGGCAAATAAAACATTCCTATTAGTAAACCAGCACCAGCAAGTACCTCTAAAATCCCAACGAGTGTTGTGAACTTCTCAAGCCCAAACCTTTTGAAATCTTCCTTCATACGTGTGAAAGCCAAGCAAAAAACTCCATAAATCAGAAAAGACAGCGCACAAGTGACAACTAGAATTATATGTAAGTAATCTATGGTCAACTGAGTATACCAGCGGACACAGCGGCTACAAACAAGGATAATAGCAGTAGAACAAGCGAGGGAACGTGCTTCTTCCACGGATTCTTAACCTTGAAATGAGCTACCTGCGCGCAAACCATCAAAAACGCCATGAGCAGTGCAGGGAACATTACTAGCTCAGTGAACCAAATGCCAGCAACCAATAGCGTCGCCAAAGAAATCTTCGATGCTCCAACGGCATTTCTAGTAAGGTCGGACAGGTGGTATTGCTTAAACTCCACAACAATATTATCAAACCGGAACACCCAAACAATAACAATCGACAAAGCAATAATGATTTGAAAAAAGACAGAGACCAATTCCATACACATTCACCCCTTCGAATATATAAAGCATTAATAAAGCTAACTTTACCATAAGTTGAGGTGTTTAACTACATGAATGTTGGATGGGGAAACTAGCGATTCAGACACTATCGTCTAACATCAAATAATTGAAGTGGCACAAGAAGCTGTAAGGTTCACATTGAATACTTTAATCGAATTCCCAGGAAGATATAAGTAAAGTGAAGTCATATCGGAACGAATATTTAAGAAAATAAGTAATGAAACATCCTCATCGTGCATATCTTCTTTGAAGAATTACTTAGGCAAGAGAACGAAATGGGAGAAGCTGTGTTCCCTTCATGAACGTATCGAACGCACTGCAAAATAATCAATAAAAGCAAAAAATAATTGATTAATCGAAAGTAAATCACATATGTTCAATACATAGTAGGAAGGAAGTTTGTATTGAACTACACTCAATATAAAGGAGTCTTGGATGAAAAAAACAATGATGTTATCTATGATCCTTGCTTTGATATTTCCGCTCGTGGTTAGTTGTAACAGCGCAACGGAAAGTGAAAGTGATAAGTCGAGTATGCTTGTAGGTATGCTCACAGATTCAGGTACGATTGATGACAGATCCTTCAATCAAGGGGCATGGGAAGGGATTTTGAAGGCAAAGTCAGAGTTGTACATAAATCCGAAATATTTAAAGCCTGCGGGGACAACCATTTCAGATTACATGAAAGAAATTAGCAACTTGTATGATGCGAGGTATAGGTTCATAGTCACACCTGGATTTAAATTTGAGACGGCTATATTTAAAGCGCAAACCAAGTACCCCGACGCGAAATTCGTCTTAATTGACGGCTCCCCTCACCCAGGTAATTACGAGATTTCAGTGAATTCAAATGCAGTATCCGTGTTGTTTGCAGAGCACGAATCTGGATTTCTAGCTGGAGTCGCTACAGCACTAGAGTTAAAAGCAGGAGATGTCGGATTTATTGGTGGCATGGAAATTCCAAGTGTACAGAAGTATAATTGGGGATTTCAACAAGGCATTCGCTATGCGAATACGCATTTGGGAACGCAAATGAGGATTAAAACGGAGAATGTCATTTACCAAGGCAGCTTCGACCAAGTAGCAGCTGGAGGACAATTAACTGCTCAGATGTTTGACCGTGGTGTCAAAGTGATCTTTTGTGCAGCTGGAGTAGTCGGTGTCGGTGCGATCAACGAAGCGAAGAAACGTGCAAAGCTTGGAGAATTAGCATGGATCGTTGGTGTAGATGTAGACCAATATGCAGATGGGATATACCAAGACGAACAATCGATCATACTTACTTCAGCAATGAAACGAGTCGATCAAGCAGCATATCATATGATTCAATTAGAACGAGAAGGTCAATTCCCAGGTGGCCAAACGCTGATGATGGATACAAAGAACAATGGTGTTGGGATTCCTGATCACAATCCGAATTTAAGTGAAGATACACAAGGGAGAATAAACGAAGTGAGGGAGCTAATCAAATCAGGTGGTATACAAATATCTTCAGAACAAGGATTGATGTTGAATTAATCAATACGAATGAACAACATAGCGAGACGTCTCAGTCATCATTCATAAATTACTTCATAAAGAGAACGTCTACTTGCTTGATTTCGTGGAAAGGAGATGGCTTGCATGGATTATGCAGTCGAGATGTTACACATACGTAAGCAGTTTCAAGGGGTTTTCGCTAATGATGATATGACGTTCAAATTGTGTAGAGGAGAGATTCATGCTCTACTCGGTGAGAACGGAGCTGGGAAATCCACGTTAATGGGAATTTTATTTGGCTTGGTTCAGCCAGATGAGGGAATGATCAAAATTCATGGAAATGAAGTTCGGATCACGAGCCCACATATCGCGCGTGAGCGAGGCATCGGGATGGTTCATCAACACTTCAAACTCGTGGATAATTTTACAGTTACAGAAAATATCATACTTGGGTTCGAACCACACCGAAGCTATGTGTTGGATGTAAAGAGCGCAGCTGAGCGCATCGAACACTTAGCGGTACAATACGGATTACATATAGATCCATATGCAAAGATCGAGAACATCTCTGTAGGTATGCAACAACGTGTGGAAATTCTGAAAATGCTATACCGTCATGCAGATGTGTTGATTTTGGACGAACCAACAGCGGTATTGACTCCGCAAGAAATTAGCGAGTTTATGCAGATTATGCGGAATCTGATTCGTGAAGGAAAGTCGATCATTCTAATTACTCATAAACTGAAGGAAATTAAAGCTGTAGCAGATCGATGCACAGTAATACGCAAAGGCAAGACGATCGGTACGATGGAAGTGGCTACAACAACTGAAATGACGATGGCAGAGATGATGGTTGGACGAAGAGTGAACTTCACAGTTGTTAAACAAGTCAGAACACCAAGAGAAATCGTGTTGCAGATGGATGAAGTATCCGTCAGAAATAGCAAAAAAAATCTCGGATTAACCGATTTCACATTAACCGTGCGTGCGGGGGAAATTGTCGGCATAGCGGGTGTAGAAGGTAACGGACAAGCTGAAATTGTAGAAAGCATTACAGGTTTACGTAAAGTAGATTCAGGATCGATACGATATTGTGGTGAATCGATTGCGAATCGTTCGATCCGTGATCGGATTCAACTCGGAATTGCTCATATTCCTGAAGACAGGCAGAAGCGGGGTTTAGTGCTCGATTATTCGATCGAAGAAAATATGATATTAGAATCATATCATCGCAAGCCATTTTCTTATAACGGATTGTTGAATCGCCGAGCGATTCGACGACACGCAGAACAAATCATCACACGTTTCGATGTGCGAACTGCACAAGGAAGTCAGATTTGTGTACGATCGTTATCTGGAGGTAATCAACAAAAAGCGATTATTGGCAGGGAAATCGCATTGAATCCGAGATTGATGATCGCGGTACAACCTACTCGCGGATTAGATGTGGGTTCGATTGAATATATTCATCAACGATTGATTGAATATCGAGATAAAGGCATGGCCATATTGCTGATTTCATTAGAGTTGGATGAAATTATGAATCTTTCGGATCGCATTGCAGTCGTCAATCATGGAGAACTCGTCGGAATTGTGGAAGCAGCATGTACGAATGAGAATGAAATCGGATTGATGATGGCTGGGATCAAGAAAGGAGAGAGCGCATGAAAGATGTAATGGTGTCGCTGATTGCAGTTCTCTTCGGTTTGTTCGCAGGTGCATTATTAATGCTCATCACAGGACATAATCCGCTTGAAGGATATATGTACTTATTCCAAGGTGGATTGAAGAACATAGAGCGGCTAGGGAATACATTGGCTACTGCTACACCGTTGATTTTTACAGGCTTATCGGTAGCGTTTGCTTTTCGCACAGGATTATTCAATGTCGGAGCTGCAGGACAGATGCTGTTCGGGGGTTTCTGTGCTACAGCAGTCGGTATGAGTGTGGATGTGTCGCGTCCTCTGCTGATGGTTCTCGTTATCTTCGCTGGCTTTATTGGAGGAGCTTTATGGGCTTTCGTTCCTGGATTGCTGAAGGCACGTTACAATGTCCATGAAGTCGTATCGACGATCATGATGAACTGGGTATGTTATTGGATCGTGTATTATGCGGTACCGGCTTACTTCAAAGGTGAATATCTGGAGACGGAGTCACGGAATCTCCCGGATAAAGCTACATTGAAAATATCACTTCTATCAGATCTGTTTGGAGGATCTTACGTGAATTTGGGAATATTTCTTGCACTGATTACGGTATGTATCGTCACATTTGTCATCCAGAGAACTACTTTAGGCTATGAACTGAAAGCAGTTGGATTCAATCGACATGCAGCTGAATATGCAGGAATTGCTGTCAATCGCAGTATCGTAACCTCTATGCTCATTGCAGGAGGTCTCGCTGGGCTTGGTGGAGTCGCGCAATATGCAGGAAACGCACAAAACATACAAGTAGGAGTTCTACCTACACAAGGTTTTGACGGAATCGCAGTAGCTTTACTGGGTGCCATTACTCCTGTCGGTGTGCTGATTGCAGCAATCTTCTTTGGGATATTGTATTCTGGTCGTGGCTTCATGAATGCCATGACGGAGATTCCACCGGAAATTGCAGATTCCATTATCGCGATCATCATCTATTTTGCAGCGACAAGTCTTCTCTTTGAACGGTTGATTCGTAGGTGGATGACATTACGAAAATCTTCAGTATCGAGTAGCGAGAGGCAGGTGAAATAGCTATGTGGACTACGTTTGTACAACTTACACCTTATGCGATTATTTTCACTATTCCGCTGTTGATTACAGCGCTCGGTGCTTTATTCAGCGAGCGAAGCGGAGTAGTTAATATTGGATTAGAGGGATTGATGATCGTCGGGTCGTTCACAGGTGCACTCGTGATCGCTCAATTACAGCAGTTTTGGCCAAGCCACTCCTGGGTGTTATGGCTCGGACTCTTAGCGGCTATGGTCGCAGGTGTGCTTCTATCCTTGCTCCACGCATTCGCTAGTATTCATCTCAGTGCGAATCAGATTATTAGTGGTACTGCGATCAATATGATGGCTTTAGCGATCACTGTTTTTTTGGCACGGAACATGACAGGGAGTGGCAATATTCACATCAAGAATGGATTCATACCCTCAGATATTCCGCTACTGTCTTCGATTCCTTTGCTTGGTGAAGTGTTGTTTAAGCACACGTACCCTACAACGTGGCTCATCGTGATATTGCTTATCGCGAGTTCTTTCTTACTTTACCGAACGCCGTTCGGTTTGCGCCTAAGAGCATGTGGTGAGAACCCCCATGCAGCTGATGCGGCAGGTATCCACGTGAGTCATATCCGTTATATCGGGGTCATGATTTCGGGTGCATTCTCTGGATTAGGCGGAGCAATCATTACCGTCACGTATGCAGATGGTTTCTCAGGTAGTGTCGCAGGTTTAGGGTTTCTAGCTCTTGCATCACTTATTTTTGGTCAGTGGCGGCCTCTAGGTGTGTTAGCAGCAACATTATTTTTTGGTTTTGCAAGTACAATTGCGAATGTATCGCAGGTTATTCCAACACTATCTGAGATTCCACCTGTGATTCTCAAAGTGTTTCCATATGTCATTACGTTGATTGCACTTATTTTGTTCTCGAAATCATCACAAGCACCAAAAGCTGTCGGCGAACCGTTTGATCGATCCAAAGCATAAAACAGGGAGAGTTTTTCGACAACTTCACACCGAGGATCGTCCGATGCCGTCTTTTTTTATTAATGTCATTAAGCTTTAAATCGCTTGATCATCGTGGTATAATTACATAGAAATTAAACTAGGATAAAGAGTTGATCGAAGTATGTATGCGAATGAGTTCGGAAAATTATTGCATAAGCTGAGCAAAGATTTCAAACTTCATATGGAAGAACAGCTGACACCGACATTGACAGAAGGGCAGTTGAATGTCCTTGAGTTATTAAGTACAAGAGAACCGATGAAGCCTTCTGATTTCATCGAGTATCTCGCGACGACTCCTGCAGCTGTAACCACGTTACTTGATCGAATGGAAAAGAACGCATTAATCGTTCGCATTCGTGATCAAAAAGATCGAAGAATCGTTTGGGTGCACGTAACCGATACAGGTAAAAGCGAATTCGCAAGAGGTATGCATATCCGGGAATTGTTGTTAGCTAACTATATGAACCGGATTTCCTCGTATAATCAACAATTCCTGATCTATTTACTGGGGAAAGTCGCGAATTAGGTTCATCCACTGCGACCAAGGAAGTTGTTGAGGCGGATCAGCACGGAACTGCATCTGCTCGAAGCGGGTAGGGTGTTTGAATGAGATTTCATGAGACCATAACGCGAGTTGCTGTCCAACTCGGTTCACGTGAGTCCCATAGCGCTGATCTCCCCATAGCGGGTGTCCGATCGCAGCGAATTGCACACGAATTTGGTGTGATCTGCCTGTATGAAGTTGAATGCGCACTATGCATAGCTTGTCATCTGGCACAGATAGATGAAGCTTAGATTCTCGCAGAGTCATCATGCTCTTTATCACTGTATAATCTAACCAAGCTTCTTTTGCACCTTGGACTGATGGTTGCACGACAGACACATCATAAGATGAAGGGTCTTTACTTAGCCAGTGATGCAAACTCCCTGCAAGTGGAGTAGGCGTTCCGTGAATAACTGCTAAGTATACTTTATCAAAAGCCCGCATGCGTATGGCTTCAGATAAACGAGAAGCTGCTTTGGAGGTTTTGGCAAATACCATAACCCCTCCAGCAGGACGATCAAGCCGATGAACTAAACCTAAGAATACGTCTCCTGGCTTGTTATATTTCTTTTTCAAATAAGATTTGAGCATAGTTAATAGGTCTGGATCTCTAGATTCATCTTCTTGTGTAGGTAAGTTGTAGGGTTTGATAACAACTAAGAGATGATTATCTTCATATAATATCGAAATATCCGATGGTTCCATGAGTTCGTTCATTCGAATTCATGCCTCCCATCGACCAAAAATACCACAAGGTAAAACAAGTGGAGATTGTGTAATCGGCAGCCCTAATTCTCCATGAGTCAACGTCCCACTGTAGGTTTTGGATAAAGTCATCGACATAATGTTTTTCAAAACTGTCGAAGAAATGCCTGTAGTATAGGAATTAATCAAAAAGAATAAAGGTGTAGGAGATAAAATGGACAAGCAGCTTTGAACGAAATCGTATAAATTCTCTTCTAATTTCCAAATCTCTCCTTGTGGTCCTCTACCAAATGATGGTGGATCCATAATAATCGCATCGTATTGAGTGCCTCTTCGTTGTTCTCTTTGTACAAATTTGAAGACATCATCTGTAATGTAACGAACGGATGTATCACTTAGACCTGAACAGTGGATATTTTCTTTGGCCCATTGAACAACGCCTTTGGAAGCATCTACATGGCACACCGAAGCACCAGCATAAGCTGCTGCGACAGTTGCACCTCCTGTATATGCAAATAAATTCAAGACGCGTATAGGTCGTCTTGCACCTTGGATCTTATCGATGATCCAGTCCCAATTAACGGCTTGTTCAGGAAATAAACCTGTGTGTTTGAAGTTCGTGGGTTTGATATAAAATGACAGTTTATTGTCATATTTCACTATCCAACGATCAGGTAACTGCTTCGAGTAAGACCAGTTCCCGCCACCACTGGAGCTTCGACGATAAGACGCATCCACTTGGTGCCATGCTTCATCCTCCTGTTGGATGGGCCAAATGATTTGAGGATCGGGTCGACGTAACGTGAAGTGACCCCATCGTTCTAGACGATCACCATTCCCAGCATCGAGAAGTTCATATTCTTTCCATTTATTTGCGATCAACACACGTAATCATCCTTTGCGTTATGACATCTAGTTTCTTATTTTACCTTATTTTTCGATTTTCTTCCAAGTTGAATTATAGATGATTGGTGGATTCAAGCAAATGACTGAAATTCCCAAAAGGAATTCATCACACTTCTGCAGTATTCATATATAGAGTTCTCCTGAAATTCTGAAAAGGGGTTAGTAGGTATGATCGATTCATTGCCAAGTGCAGAAGATGTGTATTTATTTCATGAGGGTTCGCTGTTTCATAGTTATCGTTGGTTAGGTGCCCATGTATGCCGTCAACAAGAGGTAGATGGCGTTCGCTTTATTGTGTGGGCTCCACAAGCTAAAGAAGTCAGAGTAGTCGGCGATTTCAATCAATGGTCGAATCATGAAGCGAAGATGGAACGCTTCAGCACATTAGGATTGTGGCTCTTATTTGTTCCTGGAGCTCGATCAGGTGATCATTATAAATATGAAATTCACACAGCAGATGGACGTATCCTATATAAAGCAGATCCCTATGCTTTCTTTGCCGAGGTTCGTCCGAAAACTGCTTCGCGCGTATACGATATGTTGGGATACACTTGGCAGGATCATGCATGGCAAGCTAGACAGAAATCTTCCTCGATCTATCATCGTCCATTATCGATCTATGAAGTTCATCTCGGCACTTGGAAGAAACACGACCGCTATAGCGAAGAGTTGTATTCGTATGATCAATTGCATGACGAACTCATCGATTATGCGGTTTCGATGGGATATACACATATTGAAGTCATGCCACTTGCAGAACATCCGTATGATCGATCATGGGGATATCAAGCTACAGGGTATTATGCTGTAACAAGTCGTCATGGGACACCACATGATTTCATGCGGTTTGTCGATCGGTGCCATCAATGCGGACTCGGCGTAATTATGGACTGGGTACCTGGGCACTTTTGCAAAGATGACCATGGACTTAGACAATTCGATGGGATGCCGTTGTATGAATATGCCGATGAGCGCAAAGCAGAAAAACGAGACTGGGGCACATTAACTTTTGATTTTGGTCGACCTGAAGTGATCAGCTTTCTCATATCCAATGCGATATTTTGGATGGATGTGTTTCACATTGACGGCATTCGAGTCGATGCTGTCGCAAGTATATTGCATCTCAATTTTGGTGTTTCGCAGGGAAATAAATTGGTAAATCAATTCGGTGGGGAAGATAATCCAGAAGCAGTGTCATTCCTGCGACGACTCAATCAAGCCGTGTTCCACTACTACCCAGATGCATTGATGATTGCTGAAGATTCTACAGATTGGCCTTTGGTGACAGCTCCGATCCATGATGGCGGACTTGGATTTAACTATAAATGGAATATGGGATGGATGAATGATATGCTATCTTATATGCAACTCGATCCGATCGATCGACGATGGCATCATCACTTGATTACGTTCTCCTTTATGTATACATTTTCCGAAAATTATATTTTGCCGTTATCTCATGATGAAGTCGTTCATGGCAAACGTTCTTTGTTACATAAGATGCCGGGAGATGAATGGCAGAAATTCGCTAACTTGAGAGCGTTCTATGGATATATGTCAGCACACCCAGGGAAGAAGTTGCTTTTTATGGGTGGAGAGTTTGGACAATTCGATGAGTGGAAAGACCTAGAACATCTAGATTGGTTTCTCGCAGACCAATTTGAATTACATCGGATGATGCTGCACTATGTTCGTGCCTTGAACCATTTTTATTTACAGGAACCTGCTCTATGGGAACTAGACCACCATCCAGACGGATTTCAATGGATTAACCCTCATGACGAGATGCAAAGTATTGTTGTTTTCATCCGAAAAGGTCGTGACCCCCAAGACGATTTGATTTTCATATGTAATTTCACACCTGTTGTGCATAGGGATTATCGGATCGGAATTCCAAGAGAAGGTACTTATTATGAAGTATTGAATAGTGATGAACTTGCCTATGGGGGATCGGGTCAATGTAATCTAGACAATATCCATAGTGAAGCTATTGCATATAATCAACTTCCCAATAGCATTTCGATTGTAGTACCACCTCTAGCTGTTCTGTATTTGAAACATCGCGAAACGAAGTCTATGGAGATTCAAGAAGGAGGGACCGATGATGCAAAGTAAAGAATGTGTGGCCATGCTCTTAGCCGGAGGAGAAGGGAAACGACTCGGCGTATTGACCAATAAGCTCGCTAAGCCAGCAGTTCATTTCGGTGGGAAATACCGAATTATTGATTTCACATTAAGCAATTGCACGAATTCGGGAATCGACACAGTCGGTGTGTTGACCCAATATCAGCCATTGGTTCTCAACACATACATTGGCATCGGTACACCATGGGACCTCGACCGTAAGTATGGAGGTGTCACAGTGTTACAACCTTTCATGGAGCAAAAGGGAGGAGATTGGTATAGAGGAACAGCCAATGCGATCTATCAAAATATCGGTTTCATTGAACAATATGATCCTGAATACGTATTGATTATTTCTGGCGATCATATCTATAAGATGGATTATGATCAGCTCTTGCATTTTCACAAAAATTCTCAAGCCGATGCCTCGATTGCTGTAATCGAAGTGAAATGGGAAGAAGCCAATCGTTTTGGGATATTAAGTGTAGATGAGAATTATGAAATTACTGAATTCAATGAGAAGCCTAAACAACCCAAAAGTAATCTAGCGTCGATGGGTGTATATATGTTTTCATGGAAAGCGTTAAAGAACTATTTGATTTTGGATGAAGAAAACCCGGAATCGACTAAAGACTTTGGCAAAGACATCATACCGATGATGCTTCGTGACCGCGCTAAGTTGTTCGCGTACCCTTTTCAAGGATATTGGAAAGACGTCGGAACGATCGAAAGCTTATGGGAAGCGAACATGGATTTGTTGAATAGCGATAATGAGCTTGATCTATATGATAAAAATTGGCGCGTATACTCGGTGAATCCGTATCAACCGGCGCAATATATATCATCATCTGCAATTGTGCAAAATTCATTTATTAACGAAGGCTGTGAAGTGTTTGGAGAAATTCAACATTCTGTGCTTTTCTATGGTGTTCAAGTCGCAGAAGGTTCGCTGATTCAAGATTCAGTGATTATGCCGAATGTACGTATCGGTAAAAACGTCAAGATTCATAAAGCAATTATTGGTGAAAATTGTATCATTGAAGACGGTGTAGTAGTGGATGGTGATGGTGAAATCGTACTAATTGGCAATCATATTCATATCGAAGCAAATACGAGATGGAAAGGGTGAAATTCAATTGAAACATGTCATGGGTGTGATTAATTTAGTGAATGAACCCGACGATCTTGAAGAGTTAACGTATCATCGCTGTTTGGCTTCTGTGCCGTTTGGTGGACGTTATCGATTGATTGATTTCACGTTATCGAATATGGTCAATTCAGGGATCGATAATGTAGCTGTATTTACCCAAGATAAATACCGTTCGTTAATGGATCATCTCGGTTCGGGGAAAGAATGGGATCTAGATCGTAAACGGGGAGGGTTGTTTCTCTTGCCTGCTGTGTACGAACAATCAACTGGCATGTCACGTGGGGATTTGTATCAATTCTATAGCCATCGGGATTATTTCTATCGTGGAAAAGAAGAACTTGTGATTATTTCCCGAAGTCATATTGTATGCAATATCCAATATCAAGATGCAGTTCGTTACCATGAAGAAAAGCAAGCAGACATTACAGTGATTTATAAAGATACGCGCACCGATATTCCTGCGCGATTCCGCAGACTAGCTGTCAAAGATGATGGTCGTGTCACAGTAATCGAAGACCACACAGGAAGGTTACGAACGGATCATATATCGATGGAAATGTATATCATCAGCAAGTCTTTGCTCCTCGATATGATCGAATCTTGTTTAGCACAAGGCTTTGACAATTTAGTCAGAGACGGTATTATGAAAAATATCGATAAACTGTCTGTGTACGGATATAAATATGACGGGCACGTGAGTATTGTGAATTCGATTCAGAGCTACTATGCACAAAGTATGCAGTTGTTGAACCCGCGGATTTGGCGCGAACTCTTTTTTCAAAAAAATCTCATTTATACGAAAGTCAAAGATGAACCGCCTTCACATTATTTCGCTGATGCTTCTGTGAAAAACACCTTAATTGCGAATGGGTGTAAAATTGAAGGAAGAGTTGAGAATAGTATATTGTTCCGCGGCGTGCATATTCACAAAGGAGCTTACGTGAAGAATAGTATTATCCTACAAAATTGTGAAATTGAAGAAAATGTAATTATCGAAAATTCAATATTGGACAAAGATGTATTTATTAGTCGCGGTAGAGTGTTGACCGGCGATCACAAAGCACCATTCATCGCAGCGAAGACAAGAGTAATCTAGTGCAGAGGGAGAAGATGATTGATGAATATTTTATTTGTTGCTTCGGAAGCGGTTCCCTTTGCCAAAACAGGTGGACTTGCTGATGTTATCGGCTCTCTACCGAAAGCATTGAAAGAGCTGGGCATGGATATTCGCGTGATCATTCCCAAATATGGAGAAATACCCAAAGTGTATCGAGATGCCATGAAGACTGTAGCCACATGTGAGGTTCAGCTAGGATGGAGAAAGCAATTCTGTGGTATTCAGCAACTTGATCATCTCGGCGTAACGTATTATTTCGTAGATAATGAATTTTATTTCAAGCGAAATGGACTATACGGGCATGATCAAGATGCGGAACGATTCGCTTTCTTCTGCCGCGGGGTTCTAGAGTCACTGCCTTTGTTGGATTTCAGACCTGATGTGATTCATTGCCATGATTGGCAAAGTGCCATGATTCCTCTATTGTTGAAAGCTCACTATGCGCAACTTGATTTTTTTCAATCGATCCAGACGGTGATGACGATACATAATTTGAAATACCAAGGCATATTCCCTTCGGCATGGATTCAAGAATTATTAGGACTCAGCCATCATTATTTCACAGGTCAAGTGTTAGAAATTCATGGTGGGGCTAGTTTTCTCAAAGGGGGACTACACTTTGCTGATCGCATTACAACAGTAAGTCCTTCGTATGCAGAAGAGATCAAGACCGCTTACTATGGTGAACACATGGATAGTTTACTCAGATATCGCAGTAGAGAGTTGAGCGGGATCGTCAATGGAATCGATTATGACCTCTATAATCCGATGAATGATCCTTATGTGGTCAGTCCTTATCGCGACTCACTTTCGAAGAAAGCCAAAAATAAACTTGATATGCAAGAAAGATTCGGGCTTCCGATCGGAGAAGATAAGCCGATGATTGCTTTTGTCGGGCGCTTGGTTCAACAAAAAGGGCTAGACTTGATACAACATGTGCTTGCTGATCTACTTGCAATGCAAGATGTGCAATGGATCATTTTGGGTACAGGTGAACCTCGCTATGAGTATATGTTTAGTCATGCGGCTTGGATGCAACCACACAAAATTGCAGCTATGATTTCATTTGATGATGCACTCGCACATCAAATCTATGCAGCATCTGATCTGTTTTTGATGCCGTCACAGTTCGAACCATGCGGTATTGGTCAGTTGATCGCTATGCGTTACCGCTCAATTCCGATTGTACGAGAAACCGGCGGTCTTCGAGATACCGTACAGCCCTATAATCAGTTTACAGGCGAAGGTACAGGCTTCACGTTCAGTCATTACAATGCGCATGACATGTTCGATGCTGTTCAGCGAGCTGTCCACACGTATCAACATGATCCCACTTCATGGCATCACATCCAAAATAACATGAAGAAATGCGACTTCAGTTGGAAGAAGTCTGCTCAGCAATACGTCGAATTATATCTTAGCCTATCGAGTTACGATTACGAATAGATCATGATCCGCTAAAATTTTTGTAAATTAAAAGGGAATTTCTGCACTTCTGTCGAATTAGGAACCTCACCATTCGTAGAAGGAGGCTGTGTTCCTATTTTTTATTCGCAAACACATCGAATCATGTCCAGATCGATAACCTTGTTCACGTTATTCATCTGTTTATTCATCGGGGTGGGTTGCCATCTGGCATCAGGAAAAACAACCGATGAAGCGGACTCACTTACCAATCTTGATGCCAGTTCGACATCAACGATTGCTTCAGATACGACAAGCACACCTGAACCGAAGATAGTTGCACCCGAACCATACACGCAGACAGCACAACTGATTGCTGTTGGAGATATCATGATGCATGAGCCGCAAATCCTGAATGCATATGACGCAAGCACGAAAACATATGACATGAACAATTATTTCACGGAAGTGAGAGAGATTCTCATGAAAGGTGACTGGGTTGTCGCGAACTTGGAAACGACTCTCGCAGGTGCTGATTCAAATGGATATAGCGGTTATCCGATGTTTAACTCACCGACTGAACTTGCCGATGCTTTAACCTATGCAGGTTTCCAAATCGTCACTACAGCAAATAATCATTCGTTGGACCGACGTGAAGCCGGTGTTCTGCGCACCATCAAGCACTTGCGAGAAAAATCATTAGCTTTTACCGGTACAGCTAGCTCTACAGAAGAAGCTAAATCAAAATTAATCATCAGTCACCAAGACATTGCGATGGGGTTTTTATCGTATACATATGGAACGAATGGGATCCCTATCCCCGAAAACAAAGACTATCTCGTCAATCTCATTGATGAAGAGAAAATCAAAGCAGATATCAAAGAAACGCGTCAGCAAGGTGCTGATTTGGTTGCAGTTTCTTTGCATTTTGGTAATGAATATCAACGAATGCCAAGTGAACAGCAGATCGCATTGTCCACTGCATTGGTGCAAGCAGGAGCTGATATCATTCTAGGAAGTCACCCTCATGTCGTGCAACCGATACAATGGGTAGAGTATGAGCGAGAAGATGGAAGTACGAAGCGAGGACTTATCGTATACTCGATGGGCAACTTCATTTCTAGTCAAGTTCGTGATTATAAAGATGTCGGGATGATTGTTCACATTGGGGTCAGTAAGTCATTTCCTGATGGTAACGCACAAGTCGATTCCTTCGACGTCGTTCCGACGTATGTTCATCGCGAAGTAAAACAAGGCAAGTCCCAACTTCAGGTACTTCCCCTTGACGATGCGATCCAACGATATGCGGGTGCAACGATGAATGCTCAGAAAGTAGAGCTTCTTCAGCGCTATCGAGATGAGATTCAACAACATGTTCGTAAGATAGCCGATATGCGAGTTCCTTTGAAGTAAACCGATCATGTGTATGAGTGAAGGAGTTGATTCACGATGATTAAAGCGTTAATCCTTGATTTTGATGGTACGATTGTAGACACAGAAACACTTGAACATCAAGCATTTCAGCAATTAGCTGCAGGATATGGCATGCAGTTTCCGATGGAGGTGTGGAGTACTTGGGTAGGTACCGTTGGTGGTCGTGATCGTGCATTTGAGTATCTCATTCATCGACTAGATGAGGGTCATGTACAAGGTGGTCCATCGTATTCACTCGAAGATATGCATACTGTATTTTTGGCGATATATCATGGTCTGTCCTTGCAACAACAAGTGATGTCAGGAGTTAGAGAGTTGATTGCGCAAGGCATACACATGCACCTCAAATTAGGCATCGCTTCAAGTTCTACGGATGATTGGGTAACGTCCCATCTTAAGCAACATGACCTATTTACTCATTTTGATCATATCCAGACGCGTGATGGGGTCAAACATGTCAAGCCAGCACCAGATATATATCTAGCAGCTTTACAAAAGCTCGGTGTAGAACCCTATGAAGCGATTGCTATAGAAGACTCACGGGTAGGTTCGCTTGCAGCCAAAGCTGCAGGGATGTATTGTGTGGTTATCCCGAATGAAGTGACATTACAACAGAATTTCGATCATGTAGATCTTGTATTGCCTACACTTTCTGGTGTTGAGTTGTCAGATCTTATCCGCAGATTCGGCTATAACGACTAAATGAACGAATAATAAATTTGCTTCAGAATCTTGCGATAAGCATAGAGACGAGCATTTTTTTTAGCGTATAAATGGTATATTATTACAAAAAATCAATTATTTAATATATTCACACTCATCAAACACTGTAATTGTTCTTTCGAAAATAATAAGAAATTGATTTCGCTTAATTTTATAAAAAAAAATTCTTTATTGTAAAGAAAATGTTTGCATATTACTTATATAATAATAAAGCTTTTAAAAATAAATTGAATTGGAAATGTGAGGGATTATACTTTGAGAAAATGTGTGTGGATTGTGTTCATATTGATTATTGCATGGGGAGCTTCCGCTTGTGAAAATACTGCAGACAGCAATAAGGGTGAAGGTGCATCAAATTCCAAATTGATCGGGATTTCTATGCCGACCAAGTCATCCGAACGTTGGGTTAAAGACGGTGCAAGTATGGTTTCTGAGCTTAAAAAATTAGGCTACAAAACTGATCTGCAATATGGTGAAGATGTAGTTGAGAATCAGATCTCGCAAATTGAAAATATGATCACCAAGGGAGCTTCTATTCTAGTCATTGCTCCAATTGATGGGGAATCATTAACGGATGTTCTTTCAAAAGCAAAAGCAAAAAATATTCCAGTCATTTCTTATGATCGGTTAATCAAGAAAAGTGATAATGTCCTCTATTATGCAACGTTCGACAATTATAAAGTAGGTGTGCTACAAGGAAGTTATATCGAAGATAAGCTAAAGTTGAAAGAAGGCAAGGGCCCATTCAATATTGAGTTATTTGCAGGATCTCCTGACGATAACAATGCAATGTTCTTTTTTGAAGGTGCATTATCTGTCTTGAGACCTTATCTCGATAGTGGGAAATTAGTGATCAAGAGTGGCCAAAGTAAATTCGAGCAAGTAGCAACACTTCGTTGGGACGGGGCTGCTGCACAATCTAGAATGGACAATCTATTAAGCAAGAGTTACACAAGTTCACGTGTAGATGCAGTGTTGTGTCCGAATGATGGCATTAGTATTGGTGTATTATCTTCTTTGAAAGGTGTTGGCTATGGCAAGGAATCTAAGCCACTTCCAATCACTACGGGTCAAGATGCTGAACTAGCATCCGTGAAATCGATTATTGCTAATGAACAGACACAAACCATTTTTAAAGATACACGAGAATTAGCTAAGAAAACTGCTGCGATGGTTGAAAGTATTGACAAAGGTACAGAAGTCGAAGTCAATGACACATCAACGTATGATAACGGAGTCAAAGTCGTACCTTCATATCTACTAATTCCCGTCTCTGTTGATATTTCAAATTATAAGGAAATTTTAGTGGACAGCGGTTACTGGTCTATGGATGAACTGAAATAAGTTGATTGGCACAAAGTGATGATTGAATTGGAGTAAAAGGTGTAGTGATAGTCATCAGACTATCACTACACACATGAGAATAATGACAAAAGTATGGAGGCTTCGTTATCGTGTCTGAATGGATTTTAGAGATGAGAGGAATTACGAAAGAATTTCCAGGTGTCAAGGCGCTGAATAATGTGAATCTGCAAGTAAAACCAGGAGAAATTCATGCTTTAGTTGGGGAAAACGGTGCAGGTAAATCTACTTTAATGAAAGTTTTGAGTGGTGTTTATGCGCAAGGTGCTTATCAAGGAGATATTCTCCTTCAAGGTAAAGTTGTTGCCTTCAAAGATATTCGTCAAAGTGAAGATCTAGGTATTGTAATTATTCATCAAGAGCTTGCACTTATTCCATATTTATCGATTGCTGAGAATATTTTTCTTGGATATGAAAGAGCAAGTTATGGGATTATGAATTGGCCAGAAACGATTCTCAAGACGCAAGAGTTATTAAACATTGTTGGTCTTGCAGAATCTCCAAATACACTAGTTACTCATTTGGGAGTCGGTAAGCAACAACTCGTAGAAATTGCTAAAGCCTTATCTAAGCGAGTTAAAATACTTATTCTCGATGAACCA